>JBATNB010000167.1:0-5792 GCA_049290135.1 Rhizobiaceae bacterium | reverse complement strand
GCGCAAACCGCGCGCCGGATCCTGATCAGTCGGCGAGTTCTTCCTTCGCGGCCTCGACGTCCAGGCGCTCCATGGCGTCGGCGGGTTCCGATTCGGCCGCGTCTTCATAGAGGCCGACGGCCTGCTTCATCTTCGAATCGCCGAACATCATCACCAGCCCGTTGGCAAACTCGATGCGGGCGATGGCGGAATCCGGGTTGAGCTTCAGCGCGGTCTCGTAGTGCTTGACCCCGGCATCCTTCGAGGCGCCGTAGGTGAGCCCGCCGATCATGCCGCCAACCTTGTTGATGATCTCGGCATGATAGGCACCGAGCGCGATATGGGCGTCGGCATGCTTCGGCTGCAGCTTCAATGCCTGTTCGAGGCTGTTGCGCACCTTGCCGGCAAGCCCCTGCGCGAGCGCGGCGCCGATGGAGATGCCCTGCGAATAGCGCCCGAGCGCCTGGGCATGGAAGTACCAGGCGTTGGCGTTGTCCTTGGCGGCCGCGATCAGGTCCTCGGCGCGGTCGATCGATTCCTGGAACAGGGCCAGCTGGGTCTTCTCGTTGGCTTCCAGGTAGGTGGCATAGATGTTGGTGGCCTTGTTGGCGACGTTGGCGCCGAGGAGGCCCGCGGCGGTTCCAAGCTCCACCGCCTCGGCGAAGTCGCCGCGATGATAGGCGCGCCAGGCATCCTGCAGCGTCGCGGCGGTCTCGGCGGCGGAAGCCTTGGTCTTGAGCTTCGGGTGCGCCGCCTGCGCGGCTTCGACCGTGCCGGCGTCGGGGAACGGCTCGCAATCGCCGCGGTGCAGCCTGGCCCAGGCCTTGGCCAGCGCCGGGCCCTTGTAGTCGTATTTCGCGCTTTTATGCGGAAAGGCGGTCCATCGTCTGGCGGCCATCACGTCGTCTCCGGTTTCAATCCTTGTAGCGTTCGGCGAGAAGGTCGAGAAGGGCCCGGCCCTCGGGATCGAGATAGGGCGCGGCCAGCGCCATCACCTGGTAGGCGCCGCGCGCCAGCGCGCTTCCATCGGGCACGGCGCGCGGATTGCGCACGAAATCATAGGACAGCCAGTAGGTGGCGATCAGCGTCATGTTGAGGGCCAGCGCCTCGATGTCGCTGCGCGATGCGCGCATGCGGCCCGAGCGCACGAGGTCGAGCATGATGTCCTCGGCGGTGCGCTGCTTGTGCGCCAGGATGCGCTTGAACTGCACCTCCACCTGCCGATGCCTGGACACCAGATCGTTCAGGTCCCGGTAGATGAACCGGTACTTCCAGATCGCCTCGAAGATGAGGTGCAGGAACAGCCAGACATCCTCCACGTCGGAGGCGCGCGATTGTGGCGCGGCAAGCGTTTCCTCGATCTCGTGCCGGAAGGCGGAAAACAGCGCCTCGACGATCTTCTCCTTGGCGGCGAAGTGGTAGTAGAGGTTGCCGGGACTGATGCGCATGGCCTCGGCGATCGCCGATGTGGTGACCCGCGGCTCCCCGTCCCGGTTGAACAGGTCGAGCGCGGTCTGCAGGATGCGCTCCTTCGTCCGTCTCGGCGGTTTGCGCTCCATCTCCCCCCGTCCCACGCCCGGCGGCGCAGCCTATCACGTGCGCGCGGTGGCGCGAACCTTCAATACATTGTCGAGGCGGTCGAGCGCATGGCCGAGGTCGAGCGCGGTATCGCGGAAATCGGCGGCGCGCCGGCGGGCCTGGCCGGCGACGATCCGCGGGTTGCGGGCGTTGATCGCATCCTCGTTGAGGCGAACGCCGTGGCGCGCCAGCACCGGTCCGAGCTGATCGGCGCGCCGGCGCAGATCGGCCAGGGTCCGCCGATAGGCGTGCTCGGCGAGGCGCGTGCGCCCGGCATAGGAAAAGACGTTGGTGAAGAACATTTCGGCGTCGCCGCGCCCGGCCTCGAACAGCATGACGTCGGCGTCGGGGAAATCGGTGCGATAGCGGTCCATTCCGGTCTTCATGCGGGAATGGATGATGGCCCTGAAGGTCTGGTTCATCACCGCCGGCAGGCCGTAGTCGACCAGTGAGAAGCCGTTGGCGTGGCCTTCCTCGTGGGCGAGATCGGCGTTGAACGGCACCAGCGGATTGACGCACAGGAGCAGCCGCGCGCCTTCCTTCAGCGCGACGGAGGCGTGCAGCGTCTTCATCAGCGCGCCGTCGACATAGTGGCGGCCCTCGATCTCCACCGGCGGGAACAGCCCCGGCAGCGCCGCGCTTGCCTGGATGGCGCGCGAGATCGGCACATGGTCGTGGCCCGGCGCGCCGAAGACGACGGCCTTCGACGTGTCGAGGTCGGTGGCCACCAGGTACAGCTTGCGGCCCAGCGTGCGGAAATCATTGCTGCGTCCGGGCGAAGACAGCAATTGCGACAGGAAGGCATTGAAGCCGACATTGTCGAAGATGCCGGTGGGCACGGCGCGGGCAAGGCGCTGGAAGGATTCGAAGAATCCGGTCGACCACGGGTTCTCGATGTAGCGCCGCGTGGCCTCGACGAGCAGGCGCGGCAGCGAAGCGATGCGACGGCCATATTCGGCGAAGGCCGGGCGCAGCAGGAGTTCCGGATTGAAGGCGATGTCGGCGGTCTCGCCGTCGATGAACATCGCGTGCATGGCGCGCGGCGTGAACCCGTTGGCCAGGCCCGCGGCAATGACGCCGCCGGAGGACACGCCGACATAGACGTCGAGGCCGGTCAGGTCGATGCCCTCCAGGGCATCCTCAAGCGCGACCAGCGCGCCGATCTCGTAGATCGCGCCCAGCGGCCCGCCGCCGGCCAGGGCGATCCCGATCGGATGAGAACCATGACGCTTCATCGCATGACTCCAATTTCCCGTCCGGGAAACAGAATTCCCCGGCGCACCGAATCCGGCGCGCCGGGGAAGACGGCCTCAAATCAGGCCCGACGTCAACCGATGGCGCGCTTCTTGACCTCGGTCACGAGGTTGGCGGCTTCATCCTTGGCGATCTGCACCGACTTGGTGACGACCTCGGCGGCCTCGTCCTTCACCTTGGCGGCGGACTTGGCGACCTTGGCGGCCGAACCCTTGACGGCCTTCATGGTCTTGCCGGTTTCGGCCTGGACCGTGCCGGAGAGCTTCTTGGTGGCCGTGGTCAGGTCATGAACACGGGCCGACAGCGCATCGATGTCCTTGCGGGTCGGGACATTCAGGCTGTGCAGGGCGCGGGCAACGCGCTCCTCGAACACGCTCTCGAGCTTGTCCCAGGTGCCGGTCGCGGCCTTGCGGGCTTCGGCGACCGTATCGGCGGCGACGCGCTTGGTGCGGTTCTGGACGGACTCGCCTTCCTTGACGAGGGCTTCGAACACCTTGCCGCCTTCTTCCTGCGCCTTGGCGAACGCGCCGAGGCCGGCAAGCCAGATCTGGTAGGCGGAGTCCTTGATGGTCTGGGCGAGCTGCTTTTCGTTTCCGGTCGTGCCGCCGGCGAGGGCCTTGAGTTTCTTTGCCATGATCTTGTTCCCTGATTGAAGGCCCGCCAGCTCAAGAAGATGGCTTGCCGAATGCGATGGCGAGAACATAGCGTATGGAACTAGAGGCTGCCGCCTAATTGCCTAGAGGATGCCCTCTAATCGCACGCGGGCGGCGCCGGGAGAGGGTTTTCATCGGGAGGATGGCATGAACTACCTTGTGACCGGGGCGAGCGGTTTTATCGGGAAGCGGCTGGTGGCGCGGCTGCTTGAGAACCCGGACGCGGTTGTGCATTTCCTGATGCGCAGCCCGACGCCGGAAAAGGTCGCCGCACTGCGCGATTTCTGGAAGGTCGGGGAAAACCGGGCCTTGCCGGTGAAGGGCGACCTGACGAAGCCGGCGCTCGGCGTTTCAAAGAGCGAGGCGAAGAAGCTGCTCGGGAAGATCGATCACGTCTTCCACCTTGCCGCGATCTACGACCTCAACGCCGATCCGCAGGCCGAAATGGCGGCCAATGTCGACGGGACGCGCCATGCGGTGCAGTTCGCCCAGGAGATCGAGGCCCGCCGGTTCCATCACATCAGCTCGATCGCGGCCGCCGGCCTTTACGACGGCGTCTGGCGCGAGGACATGTTCGAGGAAGCGACCAAGCTCGACCATCCCTATTTCGCCTCGAAGCACCAGGCGGAAAAGATCGTCCGGCAGGAGTGCAAGCTGCCCTGGCGGATCTACCGGCCGGGCATCGTTGTCGGCGATTCCCGCACCGGCGAAATGGACAAGATCGACGGGCCCTACTACTTCTTCAAGCTGATCCAGAAGATGCGGCGGCTGCTGCCGGCATGGATGCCGACCATCGGCATCGAGGGCGGGCGCATCAACATCGTGCCGGTCGATTTCGTCGTCGCCGCGCTCAACCATTTGTCGCATCTGGACGGCCAGGACGGCAAGTGCTTCCACCTGACCGATCCGGAACCCAGGCGCGTCGGCGACGTGCTGGCGATCTTTGCCCGAGCGGCGCATGCGCCGTCGATGGCGGCGCGCGTCAACGCATCGCTGTTCTCGTTCTTCCCGAGCGGGCTGGTCAAGCCGCTGATGGCGCTGACCCCGGTGCGCCGGATCAAGCGGGCGGTGATGCGGGAACTGGCGCTGCCCGACGACATCTTCCGTTTCGTCAACTATCCGACGCGCTTCGATTCCCGCGACGCCACGCGGCTGCTCGACGCCGCCGGCATCCGCGTGCCGCACATCGAGGATTATGCCTGGCGATTGTGGGACCATTGGGAACGCCATCTCGATCCCGACCTGTTCGTCGACCGGACGCTGCACGGCAAGGTCAAGGGCCGGGTGGTCCTCATCACCGGCGGCTCGGCCGGCATCGGCAAGGCGACGGCCTTCAGGGTCGCCTCGGCGGGAGCGACGACGCTCATCGTCGCGCGCGACAAGGACAAGCTCGACGCGGCGGTGAAGGAAGCCGCCGACCTCGGGATGACGCTGATCCCCTATGTCGCCGACATCGCCGACTATGGGCAATGCGATGCGCTGACCGGCAAGGTGCTTTCCGACCATGGCCACGTGGATGTGCTGATCAACAATGCCGGACGCTCGATCCGCCGCGGCATCGAAAGCTCGTACGAGCGCTTCCACGATTTCGAGCGGACCATGCAGATCAACTATTTCGGCTGCCTGCGGCTGACGATGAACCTGTTGCCGGCGATGGCGAAGCAGAAGAAGGGGCACGTCATCAACATCTCGTCGATCGGCGTGCTGACGAACGCGCCGCGCTTCTCGGCCTATGTCGCGTCGAAGGCGGCGCTGGAGGCATGGACCCGCTGCGCCGCATCGGAATATCTGGACCGGGGCGTCGAGTTCACCACGATCAACATGCCGCTCGTCGCCACCGAGATGATCGCGCCGACCAAGTTCTACCAGCACGTGCCGACGCTGTCGCCCAACGAGGCAGCGGATCTCGTGGTCGATGCCGTCATCCACAAGCCGGCGCGTGTCGCCACCCGGCTCGGCATCTTCGGCCAGGTGATCCACGCGGTCACGCCGCGCCTGGCGCAGATCATCATGAACACGACGTTCCGCATGTTCCCCGATTCCGATGCCGCGCGCAGCGCCAAGGATCAGCCGGCCATGCCGACGGCCGACCAGATCACCATGACGCAGATCATGAAGGGACTGCACCTCTAGGGCGTGGACCCATCATCAGGATCGAGATGCGCGGCGGGCCCGGTTCAGGACCGCAGGTCCGCCGCGACGGCGTCGAGGACGCGGCGCGACAGCGAAAAGGCCAGATGCCCGAGCGCCGGCAACACCAGTTCGCGGGCGTGGGGCAGATGGCTTGAGGCCTGCGGCGCGATGATCTCGTCGCCCGGGCTCCAGATG
>JBATNB010000166.1:0-3680 GCA_049290135.1 Rhizobiaceae bacterium | reverse complement strand
CGCTGGTCGAGCACGCGCTCGCGCGGCATTACCCGACGGTTGACAGGCAGGGTTCGGCGGCGCTGGCGCTGCTTGACGCGGTGACCGCCGCGCAGGCCGAGCTGGTGGCGCGCTGGCTCGGCGTCGGCTTCATTCATGGCGTCATGAATACCGATAACATGACGATCTCGGGCGAGACGATCGACTACGGTCCGTGCGCGTTCATGGACGAGTTCAACCCCGACACGGTGTTCTCGTCCATCGACCGCAACGGCCGATATGCGTTCGCCGAACAGCCGAAGATCGCGCAGTGGAATTTGATCCGTCTTGCCGAATCGCTGCTGGCGCTGATCGACAGCGACGAGACGGCGGCCATCGAACAGGCGCAGGCATCGGTCAGCCGCTTCGCGAGCCTGTTCTCGGCGGCGTGGCGGCGCATCGCCCTGGCCAAGATCGGCATCGCCGCCCATCGCGACGACGACATGGCGCTCGTGCAGGACCTGCTTGAGACGATGCATCGCGAGGGTCTGGATTTCACCAACACCTTCCGTTCGCTCGTCGCGCTTGTCGAACTGACCGATCGCGGCGGCATTCCGGGGGACTGGGCGCAGCGCTGGCGCGAGCGAATCGAGAACGAACCGGGCGGAGCGCAGGCGGCGCGCGTGCTGATGCTGGCGGCCAATCCGCAGGTGATTGCGCGCAACCATCAGGTCGAGCACGCGCTTGCCACCGCCGCGACCGGCGATCATGCGCCATTCCAGCGGCTGGTCGCGGCGCTGGCCGATCCTTACGGCGAACGGGCCGACCGCGCCTGGCTGATGATGCCGCCGGCCGCGCACGAGCGCGTCGAGGCCACGTTCTGCGGCACCTGAGGCTTGTAGCCCGAAACGCGCGACGAAGGCAGGCGCGGCACCGGTTCCCGGTTCCCACCGCACCGGGTCTGGGATAAATCTGCCACCGCATCATGGAGACGACAGTGGCCGACCCGCAGCCCGAAGACCGCATCTACGACCTGTTCATCATCGGCGGCGGGATCAACGGGTGCGGCATCGCGCGCGACGCCGCCGGTCGCGGGCTTACCGTCTGCCTGGCGGAAAAGGGCGACCTGGCGTCGGCGACCTCGTCGGCGTCGACCAAGCTGTTCCATGGCGGCCTGCGCTACCTGGAATATTTCGAAGTGAGGCTGGTGCGCGAGGCGCTGATGGAGCGCGAAGTGCTGCTGAGCGCCATGCCGCACATCGCCCGGCCGATGCGCTTCGTGCTTCCGCTGCACGAATCCATGCGGTTCGAGGCCGAAACGCCGGCCTCGCGACTGATCGCGCTGTTCATGCCGTGGCTGAAGGGACGCCGTCCGGGCTGGATGATCCGTCTCGGCCTGTTCATCTATGACCATCTCGGCCGCCGCAAGCTGCTACCGGGCACCAGCACGCTCGATTTGCGCCATGCGCCGGAGGGGCGCCCGCTCAAGGACAGTTTCCGCAAGGCGTTCGAGTATTCGGATTGCTGGGTTGAGGATTCGCGCCTGGTGGTGCTCAATGCCCGCGACGCCAAGGACCGGGGCGCGGTCATCCTGACCCGGACGGCTGCGATGGCGGCGCGTCGCGAGGCCGGGCAGTGGGCCGTTGACATCATGGACGGCGAAACCGGCGCCAGGCGTACGGTCCGGGCGCGGGTGCTCATCAATGCCGGGGGTCCGTGGGTCGAGGATGTCATCCGCGACAAGGCCCGGCTGGATTCACCCGACAGGATCCGGCTCGTGCGCGGCAGCCATATCGTGACGCGGCGGCTGTTCGACCATGACAAATGCTACTTCCTGCAAGGGGCGGACCGGCGCATCGTCTTCGCCATCCCATACGAGACCGATTTCACGCTGATCGGCACCACGGACATGGACCATCCCGGCCTCGATGTCGAACCGGAGTGTTCGCCGGCCGAGCAGGACTATCTGTGCGCCTTCGCCTCGTCCTACTTCCGCACGCCGGTGACCAGGGCCGACATTGTGTGGACCTATTCCGGGGTGCGCCCGCTGCAGGACGACGGCGCGGATTCGGCCTCGGCGGCCACGCGCGACTACACCATCCGCGTCGACGCCGCCGGCGGCGCGCCGATGCTCAACATCTTCGGCGGCAAGATCACGACCTACCGCAAGCTGGCCGAAAGCGTGATGCGCGAGGCGCGCGCCTTCTTCCCCGATCTTCCGGGCGACTGGACGGCGGGAATCCCGCTTCCCGGCGGAAGCTTCCCCGTCGACGGGACGCCGATGCTGGAGGGAGCGCTTTCGAACGCCTATCCGTTCCTTGATCCCCGTCACGTGCGGCGCCTGGTTCGGGCCTATGGCACGGATGCCTCGGCGCTGCTCGGCCAGGCACGTTCGCCCGCCGATCTCGGGCGCGACTTCGGCGCCACGCTCAGCGAGCGGGAGGTCCGCTGGTTGATGGAGCGCGAGTTCGCGCGGACGGCCGAGGACGTGGTGTGGCGGCGTTCCAAGCTCGGCCTGCGCATGACCGGACCGGAGATCGCCGCGCTGGAGGCCTACATGCGCGGCGTGGGCGGCATTCCGGCCGAACCGCCCGAACGGATCTCCGCCCGGTGACGGCGCCACGCGAAATGCCCGACCAGCCATTCCACGCCATGCCGGTCAGGGATGTGCTGACCGCGCTCGACGCCGACCTGAACGGATTGTCGGCGGGTCAGGCCGAGGCGCGGCTGGCCCGGTTCGGCAAGAACCGGTTGCCGCAGGCGCCGCGCCGCAGCGCGCTGGCGCGATTCCTGGCGCAATTCAACAATGTGCTGATCTATGTGCTGATCGGCGCCGCCGCGGTGACCGCATGGCTCGGCCACACCGTCGATACCGGCGTCATCATGGCCGTGGTGATCGGCAATGCGATCATCGGCTTCATCCAGGAAGGCCGCGCCGAACAGGCGATGGATGCCATCGGCAAGTTGCTGGCGCCGCATTCGGCGGTGCTGCGCAATGGCGAGCGCCACAGCATCGACAGCGCGTTGCTGGTTCCCGGCGATATCGTGCTCGTGGAGGCCGGCGACCGGGTGCCGGCCGACCTGCGGCTCATCGCAGCCCCCGGGCTCAGGATCGAGGAGGCGATCCTGACGGGAGAATCCGTGCCGGTCGACAAATCGACCAGGCCGGCGGCGGCCGCCGCGATCGTGGCGGACCGCACCTCCATGGCCTATTCCGGCACGCTCGTGGCGGCGGGTACCGGACGCGGGCTGGTCGTGGCGACCGGCAAGGCAACCGAGATCGGCCGCATCAGCGGGCTCTTGTCCGATGTTTCGAACCTGACGACGCCGCTGATCCGCCAGATGGACGAGTTCGCGCGCTGGCTGACCATCCTGATCCTGCTGATCGCCGCCGTGCTGCTGGCCTATGGCTACTTTGTCGGACACATGCCGTTCGCCGACCTGTTCATGGCGGTGGTCGGCCTGTCGGTGGCGGCGATCCCGGAAGGGCTGCCGGCGGTGCTGACCATCACGCTCGCCGTCGGCGTCCAGGCGATGGCGCGCCGCAACGCCATTGTGCGGCGGCTGCCGGCGATCGAGACGCTCGGCGCCGTCTCGGTGATCTGCTCGGACAAGACCGGAACGCTGACGCGCAACCAGATGATGGTCGCCACGCTCGCCGACGCCGGCCACGCCTACCGGGTCGAGGGCGACGGCTATGCGCCGGAGGGCCACATCCACCG
>JBATNB010000165.1:0-2067 GCA_049290135.1 Rhizobiaceae bacterium | reverse complement strand
GACGGTGACGGGAACCTTCACCGCCGCCACGACCGCGGCGACGATGGCGATCGCCCGGTCCGGTTCGCGCATGAGCGCGGCGCCCGCTGCCCCGCCGATGACCTTCTTGGCCGGGCAACCCATGTTGAGATCGACAATGTCGGCGCCCTCGCCTTCGGCAATGCGCGCCGCCTCCGCCATGGTCGCCGGCTCCCGCCCGGCCAGTTGCACCATGTGGGCGATGCCGGGCACCGCTTCGAGCCGCCGCCCGGATTCGCTACGTCCGCGCCCCAACTCGCCGCCGGCGATCATCTCGGACACGACCATGCCGGCGCCGTGGCGAACCGCAAGTGAGCGGAACGGCCGGTCGGTGATGCCCGACATCGGCGCCAGTATGACCCGGTTGGCGAACCGGACCGGGCCGACCTGCAAGGGGCTCGCCAGGGAAAATGCCGGAATGTGCATAATTCGTGGTCAGATCGATGAACTGCCTTCTCTTTAGCCACCTGCGCGGACGAAGGCAATCGCCCCGGTCGAAATCGGTGCTTGGCGCGCGGCGCGCGCGCGGCTAACACGGGCGACGACAGGAGGAAGCATGACCGGCGACATCGCAGTGGCCATCGTCGCGGCCGGGCGCGGAGAACGCGCCGGCCAGTCCGCCGAGGGCCCGAAACAGTATCGCCGCATCGGCGGACGCGCCGTCATCGCGCGAACGCTCGAACGGTTCCTGTCGTGGCCGCGATGCGGCATGGTCGCCGTTGCCATCCATCCGGAGGATCGAGCGCTGTTTGCAAGCGCGGCGGGCACGGTCGATCCGCGCGTGATCACCGTCGATGGCGGGACGACGCGGCAGGCTTCGACGCGGCTGGCGCTGCTGGCGCTGGCCGGATCGCAGCCGCGCCATGTCATGGTCCATGATGGCGTGCGCCCATTCGTCGACCATGCGCTTCTGGACCGCATCGCCGCCGCCCTGGATGGCGGACATGGCGTCCTGCCGGCGCTCGCGGTCTCCGATACGCTGAAGCGCGGCGCCAATGGCGAGGTCGTCACCACGGTGGACCGCGCCGGGCTGTTTTCGGCGCAGACGCCGCAGGCGTTTCCGTTCGACCCGATCCTCGCCGCGCATGACAAGGCGCACGGGCTCGGACGTTCCGACTTCACCGACGATGCGGCGATCGCCGAGTGGGCGGGCCTGGCCGTGCGGCTGGTCGAGGGATCGCCGGATAATGTGAAGCTGACCCTGGCCCGCGAAATCGCCGCTGCCGACGAAAGGCTCTCCGCCATGCCCTATCCCGATGTGCGAACCGGCAATGGCTATGACGTGCACGCCTTCGAACCGGGCGAGCATGTCGTGCTGTGCGGAATCGAGATCGCTCACGACCGGAAACTGTCCGGGCATTCGGATGCCGATGTGGCGCTGCACGCCCTGACTGATGCGCTCCTGGCCACCTGCTCGGCCGGCGACATCGGCACGCATTTCCCGCCCACGGACCCGCAGTGGCGCGGGGCTGAAAGCCGGCTGTTTCTCGAGCATGCCGCCGGTCTGGTGCGCTCGCGCAACGGACGCATCGCCAACGCCGACATCACCCTGATCGCCGAGACCCCGAAGATCGGGCCGCATCGCGACCGGATGGTGGCGAAGGTCGCGGAAATCCTTGCCTGCCCGGCCGAACGGGTCTCGGTGAAGGCGACGACCAACGAAAAGCTCGGCTTTGTCGGCCGCCGCGAGGGCATCGCGGCGATCGCCACGGCCACCGTCATCTTTCCGGGGAGTGTTCCGGCATGAGCCAGACCCTGGCACAGACCGTCCTTGCCAATGCCCGCGCACGCGGCTTGCGGATCGCGGTGGCTGAATCGTGCACCGGCGGCCTGGTCGGCGCGGAACTGACCGCCATCGCCGGGTCATCCGACGTGTTCGACCGCGGGTTCGTGACCTATTCAAACGAGGCGAAGCGCGACATGCTCGGCGTTCCGGCCGAAATCCTCGACACTGCCGGCGCGGTCAGCGCCGAAACCGCGCGCGCCATGGCGGAAGGGGCGCTCGCCCGGTCGAATGCCGACGTCGCGATCTCGGTCACCGGCATCGCC
>JBATNB010000164.1:0-3496 GCA_049290135.1 Rhizobiaceae bacterium | reverse complement strand
GTCAGGCGTCCGGCGCTGGCCGGGCCAAAGCGCGGACAGCACGCGCTTCATGCCAGCAGCGCCGCAGGCCGAGATGGGGTGCGCCCTGCGCCGCCGCCAACCCCGCTCGCCGTCCGGAAGCGCCTGGCCAGAGCGACCTATGAGGCTTCACTGCAATGCGGCCAAAGCAGCCGCATAGTTGGGTTCCTGGGCGATTTCCGGCACCAGCTCGGTATACAGCACCCGGTTATTGGCGTCCAACACCACCACGGCGCGCGCCGTCAAACCCGCCAACGGGCCGCTTTCCTGCAACACACCGTAATCCTTGGCAAAGTTGCGCGACCGCATCATGGACAGGGGAACGACGTTTTTCAGCCCTTCATTGTCGCAGAACCGTTTTTGGGCAAAGGGTAGGTCGGCGGAAATCACCAGCACCACGGCGTCGGGATGGTTCTGGGCTTCAGTATCCAGCTTGCGCGTCGACAACGCACACACGGAAGTATCCAGGCTCGGCACAATCGTCAGCAGCTTCTTCTTGCCCGCAAAATCAGCCAGGGTAACATCCTTGAGGCCGACGGTAACCAGGCGAAAATCGGGTGCGGGTGCGCCGAAAGCAGGCAGCTCGCCATTGGTGGTGACGGGATTGCCTTTGAAAGTGATCGTGGCCATAAAACCCTCTTTTTTAATAGATTAAAGCGGGTAAAGCGCATCCAAAGCATCACCTGATCGGCGCATAGCGCATAGGACTGGAGGCATCACAGCGACGCGCACGCCGCCGAACTAGACCAGCGCCGGATTGGCCAAGGTGCTGGAGCCTTCTTCCTCGTCGTCAGCGCGAGCAAGCGCTTCATAGGCGATGGCATCGAGCAAGCCATCCACAGAGGCCGTGGTCTTGAGCCGGAAAATCCAACCCTCGCCGTAGGGATCCTGATTGATAAGTTCGGGGCTATCGGCCAGCGATTCGTTGACTTCAACGATCACCCCGTCCAATGGACTGTAAACATCCGAGGCGGCTTTAACCGATTCGATCACCGCGCAGCTTTCATCAGCGGACACCGCGCGGCCCACCTCCGGGATTTCGACGAATACCAGATCACCCAATAGGCGTTGCGCGTGATCGGTAATCCCCACCAGAACCGTGTCGTCGGTGCTGGCGAGCGCCCATTCGTGATTTTGGCTATACCGCAAGTGGGTGGGAATGATGCTCTTGCTCATATTCAGTTCCTCAATAGCGGTTTGGAGAAGTGGTCGAATTGCAAACCATCATCCAGCGGCAGATCCCAGCCGCCAAAACCCAACAGCCTTGCGCCCAACGCAGCGAGGCGGGGATACCGAGGAGTGCGTTTAGCCATGCGGAAAACTCCGGTGGCAATGAAGAGCTTATGGTAGCCCGAAACCGACGCGGTCGGGTATAGCGATTTGGCGAAGAAAAATAAAGACGCTCTCAAACAAAAATCCCTGCTCCAGACAGAGCAGGGATTCGTTACCCAGGTTCTCACCATTCCGACCCGCCGCCGGGTGACAGCCCAGACGGCAGGTCAAAATGCAGCAGACTAGTGAGCTTGCACCGCCCGGCGGACTTCCTCTAGCGAGTTCGGGTCATCCAGCGTGGACAGATCGCCTGGATCGCGGCCTTCGGCCAGCGCCTGGATGGACCGCCGCAACAGCTTGCCGGAGCGGGTCTTCGGCAACGAGTTGACGAAGTGAACCCGGTGCGGCTTGGCCACCGCGCCCAGCAGTTCCTGCACCTTGGCGATCACTTCCTTCTCCAATCGCTCGACCGCGCCCGGTTGGTCGAGCTGGCTCGGATCCTTTAACCGGCAGAAACCGACCGGCACCTGTCCCTTGACCTGGTCGGCCACCCCGATCACCGCCACTTCGGCCACGCCGGCATGGCTCTGGATCGCTTCCTCGATCTCGCGGGTGCCCAGGCGGTGGCCCGCCACGTTGATCACGTCGTCGGTGCGGCCCAGGATGAAGTAATAGCCGTCCTCGTCGCAGACCGCCCAGTCCGAAGAGGTGTACAGCAGCTCCTTGAAGCTGGAGAAGTAGCTCTTGACGAAGCGCTCATCGTCGCCCCAGACCGTGCTCAGGCAGCCCGGCGGCAGCGGCGGCTGGACCACCAGTACGCCCTTCTCGCCGCGCGGCACTTCCTCGCCGGTGCCTTCGCTGATCACCCGGATGTTGTAGCCGTACACCGGGAATCCCGGCGAACCGAAGCGGTTCGGCTTGAGATCGACGCCCGGCAGGTAGGACAGCATCGGCCAGCCGGTCTCGGTCTGCCAGTAATGATCGATGACCGGAATCTTCAGCGCGTCGGTGATCCAGCGCGAGGTCGGCTCGTCCAGCGGCTCGCCGGCCAGGAACAGATAGCGCAGGCAGGACACGTCGTGCATCGTCATGTACTTCTGGTCCTGACTCTTGAGAACGCGCACCGCCGTCGGCGACGAGAACATGGTCCGCACCTGGTACTCATTGACGATCTTCCACCAGATGCCGGGATCCGGCCGGATTGGCAGACCCTCGTAGAAGATGGTCGGCGAGCCGTTGATCAGCGGCCCGTAGATGATGTAGGAATGCCCCACCACCCAGCCGATGTCGGAGGTGGCGAACATGGTCTCGCCGGGGTTGATGTGATAGAGGTGCTTCATGGTGGACGCCAGCGCCACCGCATAGCCGCCGACGTCGCGCTGCACGCCCTTGGGAATGCCGGTCGTGCCGGAGGTGTAGAGGATGTAGCTCGGCTCGTTCGACTCCAGCCAGACGATCGGGACTTCGGCGTCCATGTGCTGGGCGCGCAGGGTCGCATAATCCAGATCGCGGCCCTCTACCAGCTTCAGGTCCTTGTCCAAGCCCCGGTTGCAGATCACCACGCTTTGCGGCGGGAACTTGGCCAGGTTGCAGGATTCATCGACCAGGTGCTTGTAGGGCACCGCCTTGCCGCCGCGCATCCCGGCATCGGAGGTGACCATGACCTTGGGCTTGGCATCGTCGATGCGCACCGCCAGGTTGTAGGCGGCGAATCCGCCGAACACCACCGAGTGAATGGCACCGATCCGGGCGCAGGCCAGCACGGAGAACAGCGCCTCGGCGATCATCGGCATGTAGATGATGACCCGGTCGCCCTTGCCCACGCCCAGCGATTGCAGCACGGCGGCGAAACGGTTCACTTCGCGATGCAGTTCGGCGTAGGTGTAAATGACGGTCTCGTCGGTTTCCGTCGAGATATAGATCAGCGCCCGCTGATCGGCGCGGTCGGCTAGATGCCGGTCCACGGCGTTGTAGCAGAGATTGGTTTCACCGCCCACAAACCACTTGCAAAACGGCGGCTTGCTGTAATCCATGATCTTCTGCGGCGGCTTGTTCCAGTGAATCAGCTTCGCCTGTTCGCCCCAAAATCCTTCGGGATCGTTAATAGACCAGCGATGGAATTCTTCAAATTTCATGCGTGAGCACCCTCCAACGGGTAGTTTTGAGTTGCGACGTTCTGATTTTCGTCGAATCAAGTGTAGTCGTG
>JBATNB010000163.1:0-7893 GCA_049290135.1 Rhizobiaceae bacterium | reverse complement strand
GCCACCGCCATGATGGCGGCGCGCTCATCCTTGCCCGATGCCCGGGCGATGGATTCGAGCGTGTCGTCGACGGACGCCACGGTGTAGCCGGCGGCCTTGAGGCCTTCCGACAGCGATTCCCCGGTGTGGCCGAACAGCGGCGCGACGATGGCGAGCGAGGCATTGCCGATCGCATCGAAGACGACTGTCTGCGGCGAGCCGCCGCTGGAGCCGCCGGCCATCATCGCCGGCATGGCGAAGGCGAGGCTCGCGGCCAGGGACAGGGCCAGGGCTACCGCCATCGGCGCCCGCGCCAGATACAGCTTGAAGGGTAGCCAGTTCTTCCAGACATGAAGAACGAAGGGCACGATGAGCACGAGGCTCAGGATCTCGTGCATCGAGTGGAACCAGGCCGTCTGCCAGTGGAAGTACAGCGCGATGCCGGAGATGAGCGAAACGAGAAAGAGACCGGTGACGAACGGCGTGGCGTAACGGGAAAACAGCGAAGGCATTGAATTTCACTCCAGTCGGATCCGTCCGAGGCATAGCCCCGCCGCGCAACAGGGTCCCGTTACAACCCTGTCATGGTGCGCGGCGGGATGTCGCGCCCGCGCGGCGGGCGCGTGCCTGTCACCCCTTGCGGCCTTCGAGCGACCAGGCGCCGGCGCCGGCGACCGACAAGGCCAGGAAACCGCCGGCGATGGCGAAGTCCTTCAGAAGATGCGTCATCTCGTTCTGGTCGGCGACATTGGAGTGGCCGATGAGCGCGGCGGCGATGGAAAACGCGGCCAGCGCCCACGACGCATAGCGGGTGTTCCAGCCGACGAGTACCGCGAGGCCGGCGACGATCTTCAGCGCCACCACCAGCCAGACGGTGAGGCCGGGGACCGGAAGGCCGAGCGAACCGAAATAGCCGGCGATACCGCCCGAGTTGGCGGCCATGCCGAAGGCGGACATCAGGAACAGCAGCACCAGGAGGATGCGGCTGGCGAGCAGAGTGGCATTCACGTTCATGGTTTCCCTCCATAGAGCGGGGACTTCATGCCCCTGGCGACCGCTATCGCGGTTCCGGCCCGGTTTGGCGAGAGAGCGGCGGGAATACGATCCGTTCACCAATTCCGATCCTTCGCGAGCGGATTGTTCACTCAACGACCTTCATGTCGGCATCGATCGGCATCGGCATTGACTCCTGCCCGCGCGGACGACTACCGCTTGTCTCCGCATGATCGAACTCGTCGTCGCCGCCCTCCTCATCGTCATAAACGGCCTATTCGCGCTTTCCGAACTCGCCATCGTTTCGGCGCGCAAGCCGAAGCTGAGGATCATGGCCGAGCAACGCCGGACCGGGGCGAAGGCGGCCCTGCGCCTGGCGGAACATCCGGGGCGGTTCCTGTCGACGGTGCAGATCGGCATCACGCTGGTGGGGGTGCTGGCCGGCGCGTTTTCGGGCGCCGCGCTCGGCGACAAGCTCTCGGCCCAGCTCATCGCCTCCGGGATGAAGGCGGAAACGGCCGAGTTTGTCGGCTTTGGCGCCGTCATCACCGCCATCACCTTCCTTTCGGTCATCATCGGCGAACTGGTGCCGAAGCATCTGGCGTTGAAGAACCCCGAGCGGATTGCCTGCCTCGTGGCGCCGACGATGCAGGTGATCTCGCGCGTCGCCGCTCCCGTCGTCCTGCTGCTCGATGCCACGACGCGGTTGTTCCTGTTCCTCATGCGCATTCCCTCGGAGAGCGAGAACGCCGTCACCGACGAGGAAATCCGCACCATCGTCGCCGAGGCGCAAAGCGCCGGCGTCATCGAACGCGAGGAGCAGACGATGATCTCGGCGGTGATGCGGCTCGGCGACCGCACGGTGCGCGCCATCATGACGCCGCGCACCGAGGTCGAGATCATCACGCTCGCCGGCGAGGCGGACGAATTGCGCAAGGCGGTGCTTGCGGCGCAGCACGCCTGGCTGCCGGTCTGCGAGGGTGCTCCCGACACCATCATCGGCGCCATCAACGTGCGCGACGCACTGCTTCCGCTGGCCACGAAGGGCCAGTTCTCCGTCAAGGCGCTGCTTCGCAAGGCGCCGGTCATTCCCGACACCGCCGACGCTCTGGCCGCGCTGAAGACGCTGCGCGAGGCCGAGGTGCCGTTCGGGCTGGTGCATGACGAGTTCGGCCACTTCGAAGGCGTGCTGACTCCGGCCGACATCCTCGACGCCATCGCCGGGGCGTTCAAGGCCGATGAAGGCGACGAGCCGGAGGCGGTGCAGCGCGCCGACGGCTCCTGGCTCATCGCCGGCTGGATGCCGGTCGACGAGATGGCCGACATGCTCTACCTGAAGCTTCCCGCCCGGCGCGGCTACGACACGGTGGCCGGCTTCGTGCTCGATGCCTTCCAGCGCCTGCCGGAAACCGGCGACCGGATCGACGCCGCCGGATGGCGCTTCGAGGTGGTCGACATGGACGGGCGGCGCATCGACAAGGTGCTGGCCAGCCGGGTGGACTAGGCCGAACCGGCTTTCAGCTTCCTCCAACCCGCGGCTGCAATGACAGGGATGCGCCGGATTTCAATTCGGCCTCGGTTATTGGGCGGAATCGCGCCCGAGCACGCGGATTTCAGATTTTCGAGCGGCGGTAACCGGCGGCAAGCGCTTCGGCTTCCGAGCAGAACCAGGCTTCCTTCCGGTTTCCGGAACGGATGGTGGTCTCGGCGTAACATGCGCCGCCCGGCACATGATAAATGCCGGACTGATTACCCTTGATCGCACATCCCGGCGATGGGGCACGCGGGTCGGGGACACCGTCATTGGCGGCGGCTACGCAACTGGTCGATCGTTCCGCCTTTTCCCACCCCGCGGCGCGCGCCTCGTCCTCCGAGCAGAACCAGCGTTCGCCGGAGCGGTTGATCTTCACTTTCGCATAACGCGGATCGCTGGGCAGGTAGTAAAGGCGGCCTGAATCGGAGATGTTGCCCTTGATGGCGCACCGCGTGTTTTCCTGTCCGGCGGTCGGTGCGA
This sequence comes from Rhizobiaceae bacterium, assembly GCA_049290135.1. GTDB lineage: Bacteria > Pseudomonadota > Alphaproteobacteria > Rhizobiales > Rhizobiaceae > JADJTR01. The sequence goes on along the minus strand of JBATNB010000163.1, from coordinate 4,907 downwards.
CCAGCAGGCCGGCGACGAGGATCGTTTCCACGAGCAGGCGGAACCATCGCATGCTTCATTTTACCCGCCGTGTGCCGACCCGCCCACAAAAAAGAAAGGGCGGCATCGCTGCCGCCCTTTCCCATCCAAACGGTTGAACCGGATCAGAAGTCCATGCCGCCCATGCCGCCCATGCCGCCGCCGGGCATGGCCGGCGCGCCGGCGTCCTTCTTCGGCGCCTCGGCGATCATCGCCTCGGTGGTGATGAGCAGGCCCGCGACCGAACCGGCATCCTGCAGCGCGGTGCGAACGACCTTCACCGGATCGACGATGCCCATGGCGATCATGTCGCCATAGATACCGGTCTGGGCGTTGAAGCCGTAGGTGGCCGACTTGTTCTCCAGCACCTTGCCGGCGACGATCGAGGCTTCCGCGCCCGCGTTCGCGGCGATCTGGCGGATCGGCGACTGCAGCGCACGGCGCACGATGTTGATGCCGGCGTCCTGGTCATCGTTCTCGCCCTTGGCCTTGATGTTGCCGGAGGCGCGCAGAAGCGCGACGCCGCCGCCCGGGACGATGCCTTCCTCGACCGCGGCGCGCGTGGCGTTGAGCGCATCGTCGACGCGATCCTTCTTTTCCTTGACCTCGATCTCGGTCGCGCCGCCGACGCGGATCACCGCGACGCCGCCGGCGAGCTTGGCCAGGCGCTCCTGCAGCTTCTCGCGATCGTAGTCGGAAGAGGTTTCCTCGATCTGCTGCTTGATCTGGGCAACGCGGCCCTGGATCTCGGACTTCTTGCCGGCGCCGTCGACGATCGTGGTGTTCTCCTTCTCGATGCGCACGCGCTTGGCGCGGCCGAGCATGGCGAGCGTCACGGTCTCAAGCTTGATGCCGAGGTCCTCGGAGATGACCTGGCCGCCGGTGAGGATGGCAATGTCCTCGAGCATGGCCTTGCGGCGGTCGCCGAAGCCCGGCGCCTTGACGGCGGCGATCTTCAGGCCGCCACGCAGCTTGTTGACCACGAGCGTGGCCAGCGCCTCGCCCTCGACGTCCTCGGAGATGATGAGCAGCGGACGCGAGGTCTGCACGACGGCTTCCAGGATCGGCAGCATGGCCTGGAGGTTGGACAGCTTCTTCTCGTGCAGGAGGATGTAGGCATCCTCGAGCTCGGCGACCATCTTTTCGGCGTTGGTGATGAAGTAGGGCGACAGGTAGCCACGGTCGAACTGCATGCCCTCCACGACTTCGAGTTCGGTCTCGGCGGTCTTGGCTTCCTCGACGGTGATGACACCCTCGTTGCCGACCTTCTGCATGGCTTCGGCGATCATCTGGCCGATGGCGGTTTCGCCGTTGGCCGAAATGGTGCCGACCTGCGCGACTTCCTCGGAGGTCTTGATCTTCTTGGCGGACTTCTTCAGCGCCTCGACGACCTCGGCGACGGCGAGATCGACGCCACGCTTCAGGTCCATCGGGTTCATGCCGGCGGCAACGGCCTTGGCGCCTTCCTGCACGATCGACTGGGCAAGCACGGTGGCGGTGGTGGTGCCGTCGCCGGCGATGTCGTTGGTCTTGGAGGCAACCTCGCGGACCATCTGCGCGCCCATGTTCTCGAACTTGTCCTCAAGCTCGATTTCCTTGGCGACGGTGACGCCGTCCTTGGTGATGCGCGGGGCGCCGAACGACTTGTCGATGACGACGTTGCGGCCCTTGGGGCCGAGCGTGACCTTCACCGCGTCGGCGAGAATGTTGACGCCGCGCAGCATGCGCTCGCGGGCATCACGGGAAAAACGGACTTCCTTGGCAGCCATATTGAATACTCCCGGGCGTCAAAGCCCTTGATTCTTTCGATGTTCGGATTGCGACGCGTCAGCCCATGACGCCCATGATGTCGGCTTCCTTCATGATGAGAAGGTCTTCGCCGTTGAGCTTGACTTCGGTGCCCGACCACTTGCCGAACAACACGCGGTCGCCGACCTTGACGTCGAGCGCGACGAGCTTGCCGTTTTCGTCACGGCCGCCGGGGCCGACGGCGAGGATTTCGCCTTCCTGCGGCTTCTCCTTGGCGGTGTCGGGGATGATGATGCCGCCGGCGGTCTTCTGCTCGGACTCGACGCGGCGAACGACCACGCGGTCGTGGAGCGGGCGGAACTTCAACTTGGCCATGTTTGTTACCCTTGATGGCGGAATGCGACTTTACCGGATTGGCCGCCCCTCGGGCGACCGGCTAGCGCTGGCACTCGCATGCGCCGAGTGCTAACGACGGCGAAATAGTGGTCGGGCCGGAGCCAGTCAAGGCCGGCGACGAAAAGAAACGCCCCGCCGTTTCGGGCGGGGCGCTTCGGGTCGGAGCGGCGCGGGATCGTCAGCCGACGATGCGCAGGTTCGACAGTTCGTCGGCGATGGTCTTGAACACGTCGAGCAGGTCGCCGCCGCGGGTGTTGAAGAACAGCTTCTTGTAGGTGCCGTCGGGGTTCTTGCGGAACCGGGATTCCGAGGCGCAGTTCTGCAGGGCCGGGATCGCCGCGGCGCCGGACGGAAGGTCCAGGCCGACGGTGAACACATAGACCTTCTCGTCCTTGGCGTTCGCGCACAATTGCTCGAACTGCTGGTTCATGGCCGTCGTGTAGTTGCCATTGTCGAACCAGGTGGACGACACGGTCGTGCCCTGGAAGATGCGCGACTTCGTCTGTCCCGGCGTCTCCTGTCCGGCGTAGCCGTAGGACGAATAGATCGACCGGTTCGGATAGTAGTCGTTGTAGCCGAGCGAACCGGGCGTGTAGTAGGTGTTGTCGCCGTCGGTAAGCAGGATGATGACCTTGTCGTTGCCCTTGTCGGTGTCGGGACGCCCTTCGGTGAAGGGTGCCGATTCGGAGACCGTGCGCCAGCCCCAGGCCATGCCTTCCACGACGTTGGTGCCGCCATTGGGCGCCATGGCGTTGATGGCGGCGAGCACCGCGGCCTTGCCATCGGTATCGATGGTGTCGGTCAGGGGCGTGATGGCGTTGGTCGTGCAGGAGTAGTTCGGCCCGCGGCTGCTGCCGGCCGAATCCGCGCCGTAGGGCTTGACGCGGAAATATTTCCGCATGTCGGCCTGGCGGCGCTCATGGCTGGCGGTGTCATAGTCGTCCCACCAGCTGTTGGGCACCGAGTAGCCGGCGGAGCCTTCGCCGGAGTCGCTGGTATCGCCATCATGATTGTAGTCGCCGCCGAGCGAGCCGGCCTCGTCCGGCGCGAACATCGGCACGAACATGGTGGACGGCGACGAAACCGCCGCCACGGTATCGTCGACATTGTAGGGATACGGACGCGCCTCGACGCAGCCCTGCCAGCTGGCGAACTGCGAGGTGTTGTACTGGTAGGTATAGGTGTAATAGCCCGAGCGGCAGGTGCCGTTCGACCGGTAGCGCGTGCAGACATACTGCGAGCCGATCTGCTCGCGCGAGGTTTCCGCCTCGATGTCGGAATAGAGCGAGAAGCGGGTCATCGGGGTGTTTTCCGAATCGCCCCAATCGTCGCCGCGCTTCCACCACACGCCGTTCTGGTACTGGACGTACTTGTCGGAGTCGTTGGACGAGTTCATCCGCGACCAGTCGAAATTCTCGTGATGGACCGGCGAGACACCGGTAGTGTCCATCCAGGATGCGTCGTCGTGCTGCGGCCCGACATTGACGGACGCGGCGAACGGCACCAGCGAGAACTGCACCGGCTTGGTGACCTGCTTGATCTTGGCCGACTGCTTGGTGATTTCGTTGACGAGATAGGTCGCGGCTTCCTTCATGAGCGTGATGCGCTTCTTGGAGGAACCGTTGCCGTAATAGTCCATCGACCCGGAATTATCCATCACCAGGGCGATCTCGGCCGTATTGCGCAGGCGGATCTGGGCTTCCGAGACGGTCGGGATGTCGATGTAGCCTTCATCCACGACGGTTTCCTGCAGCATGTCGTCATAGACCTTGGCCAGCGACGGCAGCTTGTTGAAGACCGGCATGAATTTCGGCTTGTAGCGGAAATCGGCGGAGAGCTTGAGCAGGCCGCCACCGGCTTCCGAATCGGGCAGCGTCACGTAAAGCGTCGCGTTCGCCGGATCGACCGAATTGAGGTTCGCCTCGAAGAAGTCCTTGGCGTACTGGATCAGTTGCTCATCGGTCGCGCCGTCGTTGACGCGGCGGCCCGTGGCCACGCCGGACAGTTCGAGCGCGTTGCGGACTTCCGCCTTCTGGCGGCTCATGTCCGTGTAATCAACGGCCAGGCCGAGCGCGCCCATGATCGGGACGATTCCGAGCGCCGTCGCCAATGCGTAGTTGCCCCGACGGTCCTTGAGAAATTTACGGATCATGTTGCGCGATCCCCCTGCTTGCATACGAGATTGCGCAGTGATGACAGGAATGTTTGAAAGCCCGGTTCCCGGGCGGCTTCGAATGCGACCGAACCGGGGAACCGTTTGTTTACCAGACGCCGGCGCGGCGGATTTCCGGCATGCGGAACAAAGGCCGGTCAGGCTATCGCGGCGCGGCTGGCACCCTGTTCCGGCAGGCGCAATTTCAGCGGTCCCGGGAACACCGGGCCACTCATCAGATCGATGCCGATATCGACGAGCGAATTGATCTCGTCGGTTTCGCGCACGCCGTCGGCAATGACCGTATAGCCGTCGGTCTGGGCGGCTTCCGACATTTCCCAGCCAGCGACGCGGCGATGCGACTGGTGGCTTGTCAGGGCGGCGGCCGGCAGGCGCACGAAGGCCACGCCCATGCCCTTGAGCCGGCGCGAGGCGGCGGGATCGAAGGCGCCCGATACGGCGAGGCGGAGGCCCGCGCTGGCAATCGAGGAAAATGACGGCAGCGAGGCGCAGGCCAGAAGGTCGTCCAGCGGCGCATCGAGCACGATGGTCGCCGACAGGTCGCGGCGCAGGCGAATCCGGCGGGCCAGAT
>JBATNB010000162.1:0-2201 GCA_049290135.1 Rhizobiaceae bacterium | reverse complement strand
GGCGTGACGGCGGTCAGCGGCCCTCGGCGGGCGTGATCCCGGCGGCAATCCGGCGGGACGCCAGACCGCGGCCGATCGATTCGGCATCGACCCCGGGCCGCAAGCGCGATGCCGCCTGCGCCTTGCGGATGAGCAAGCCCTCGGCAAGCACGGTGGAGAACACGCGCGCGAGGAAGCGCGGCCGCGACGAACGCGTTCGCGTGAACCGGGCCGGCATGGTCTGGCGCGTCAGGTGCGCGACCACCGGATCGATCCAGCCGTCCACGAGACGCGCACCCGGTTCGAGCAGCAGCAGCCACTCGCCCTTTGCCGTGCGCACCGCCTCACCAATGCCGTCGGACACCATCCGGCAGCCCGCATGATCGGCGACCTTCAGCGTGGCGTCGCGCGAACCGGTGTCGCAGACGATCACTTCGCGCACCAGGCCTTCGACCGCCGCGCCCACGAGGGTGGCCAGCGTGCGCGCCAATTCGGCTTCGTTGTCGCGTGTCTGGATGATGACGCTGAGCATGGCGCTGCGATAGCCGAAGGCGGCGGCGCGCGCCAGTCGCGATATTGTTCTTGCTTTGTTCTGGTTCGGCGGATAGGAATATGTTCATCGAATCACGCGGCAGGGAGGTCGCGATGCAGAACCGGGCCAGCGTGGCGATGACACCCTATCTCGAAGCCGGAGCGGCGGTGGCCAATGCGGCCTTCGACCGGCTCGGACAGCGCCGGCCGGAGGACGAGCGGCGCGGACGTGCGTCGGCGATCAATCCGTCCGGCCGCTACGAACCGCTGACCCGCCACGCCTTCGACGATGGCTGGGAGTGCTTCGAAGCGCCGGAACCGTTGTCCACGGATGTGCAGGTCGAGCGGCCGAAGACCATCATCACGCGCAACGATTCCCCCGACATCTCCTTCGATCGTTCGATCAACCCCTATCGCGGCTGCGAGCATGGATGCGTCTATTGTTTCGCCCGGCCGACGCATGCCTTCATGGGGCTGTCGGCCGGCCTCGACTTCGAGACCAGGCTCTTCGCCAAGCCCGATGCCGCACGGCTTCTGGAGCGGGAACTGGCGCGCGAGACCTATGAGCCGCGGACGATCGCGATCGGGACCAACACCGATCCCTACCAGCCGGTGGAGAAGACCTGGCGGATCATGCGCGAGGTGCTGGAAGTCCTGGAGGCGCACGATCATCCCGTCGGCATCGTCACCAAATCGGCGCTGGTGCTGCGCGATATCGACATCCTGGCGCGCATGGCGCGCAAGGGGCTGGCGAAGGTGGCGCTGTCGGTGACGACGCTCGACCGCGGTCTGGCGCGGGCGATGGAACCGCGCGCGGCGACGCCGACGCGGCGGCTGGAGGCAATCAAGGCGCTTTCGGAGGCCGGCATTCCCGCCTCGGTCATGGCCGCGCCGGTCATCCCCGGCCTCAACGATCACGAGATCGAGCGCATCCTCGACGCGGCGCGCGCGGCCGGCGCCAGGGAGGCCGGCTACATCCTGCTGCGGCTGCCGCAGGAAGTGAGCCTGGTGTTCAAGGAATGGCTGCTGCGCCACTATCCGGACCGTTACCGCCATGTCGTCGCGCTCATCAGGTCGATGCGCGATGGCAAGGATTATGATGCCGAATTCGGCAAGCGGATGCGCGGCGCCGGTCCCTATGCCTGGCAGATTGCACGGCGGTTCGAGATCGCCGCGCGCCGGCTTGGCCTCAACGCCTCGCGCACCACGCTGCGGACTGATCTGTTCCGCCGCCCGGCGCGTATCAACGAGCAATTGATGCTGCTCTGACCAACCCGTCCGGGCCTTCCCCCAGGCCCGGATGCCGGCCGCCTTCGGTTCTTGCTCCCCCGGCAACCCGAAGGCCTTGCGAAGGACCGGGACGACGGGCGACAAACGCCGCACGATGAGTCGCCCCCGTTCCGGTCCTTCCCTCTTTGCCGATTTGCCGCCGTTCCCGGATTTCTCGCTGGAATCGACGCTGCTGCGCGACGGACACAGCCCCGTCTGCGGCGTCGACGAGGCGGGGCGCGGCCCGCTGGCCGGCCCGGTCATGGCCGCGGCGGTGATCCTCGACCCGGACCGCCTGCCCGTCGGCATCGATGATTCCAAGCGCATGAATGCCGCCGGTCGCACCGACGCCTTCGCGCGCATCATGGAATCGGCGCGGGCCGTCTCCTTCGCCAGCGTCGCGGCCGAGGCGATCGACGCCT
>JBATNB010000161.1:0-3589 GCA_049290135.1 Rhizobiaceae bacterium | reverse complement strand
GAAGATGCGCCGCATCGCCGCCGACGAGCTGGAAGCCGGCATCGACGACATCGAGCTTTCGGGCGGCGGCGCCGTGGTCGTGGGGACGGACCGGAGGCTCGACTTCGCCGCCATCGCCGCCGCCGCGCCGGCGCCGGAAGATCGCGTGGCCGATGGCGTGTTCGTCCAGGACGAAGCCACATATCCCAACGGCACGCATGTCGTGGAGATCGAGATCGATCCGGCCACCGGTGTCCTCGAACTGGTGCGCTACACCATCGTCGACGATTTCGGCGCGACCGTGAACCCGGCCATGCTTGCCGGACAGGTGCATGGCGGCGTGGCGCAGGGGGTCGGCCAGGCGCTGACGGAGAACACCGTCTATGATGGGGAAGGGCAGTTGCTCAGCGCAACCTTCATGGACTACGCCATGCCGCGCGCCGATCTCTTCCCGCCGATCGCGTTTTCGACGCGCAACGTGCCCTCGACCACCAATGCGTTCGGCATCAAGGGTGCCGGCGAGGCCGGAACGATCGGCGCGGCGCCCGCGGTGATGAACGCGATCGCCGATGCGCTGTTCCGCGCGACCGGGCGCGCCGATATCGACATGCCGGCGACCCCGGAGAAACTCTGGCGCGCCCTTCGGGCCTGACATTTCGGGTGGACCTTGTCCGGACGGCGAACGACCACGGAGAACCGACCGCTGCGCGGCATCGCGCTGAAGATCGCGGCGGTGTGCGCGTTCCTCACCATGTTCACGCTCATCAAGCTCGCCGGCCCGCTGCCGCCGGGCGAGATCGTGTTTTTCCGCTCCTTCTTCGCCATCCTTCCGGTGACGGCCTATGTGCTTCTCACCGGCGAGGGCCTTGCAGCGTTCCGTTCCTCCGATCCTGCCGGGCAGATCTGGCGCGGGGTCATCGGCGTCACGTCGATGGGGCTGGGGTTCTACGGCCTGACGAAGCTGCCGCTGCCGGAAGCCGTGGTGATAGGCTACGCGATGCCGCTGTTCACCGTCATCCTCGGCTGGGCGCTGTTGAAGGAGAAGGTCCGCGCCTACCGGTGGAGCGCGGTGGTGCTCGGCTTGGCCGGCGTGGTCATGGCCTCGTGGCCGCGGCTTACGGTGCTCGGCGCGCCGGATCTGGCCACGCGTGAACTGGCCTTCGGCGCGCTCGCCGTCATCGGTTCGGCGGCCTTCGCCGCCGGCGCCATGATCCAGGTGCGCCGCCTCGTGGCGCGCGAGGCCACCAACACCATCGTCCTGTGGTTCTCCATCACCTCGTCGGCGCTGGCGCTGCTGACCATCCCGTTCGGCTGGGAAGTGCCGACGCCAAGGGCGTTCGCGCTGCTCATGGTCGGCGGGTTTTTCGGCGGGCTCGGCCAGGTGCTGATGACGTCCTGCTACCGGTTCGCCGATGTCTCGACCATCGCGCCGTTCGAGTACACGTCCTTCCTGGTGTCGCTGCTGATCGGCTGGCTGGTCTTTGCCGATGCGCCCTCGTGGCAGATGCTGTCGGGCGGGCTGGTGGTGGTCGCCGCCGGCCTCGCCATCATCTGGCGCGAGCGTCGCCTGGGATTGCGGCGGGAACCGGCCGAAACGGCGGAGCTGTGAACCGGACCGGCCGGGTCAGCCGTTCAGCTTCGCCTTCACTTCCAGCAGGTCGCGCCACGCCAGCTTCTTGTGCGCCGGCGAGCGCAGCAAATAGGCCGGGTGTAGCGTCGGCATGACCGGGATCGCGGCTCCCGACCGGGTGGTGCAGGTTCGCCAGCCGCCGCGCAGCCGCATGATCCCCTCCGTCGCGCCGGTCAGGGCCTTGGTGGCCGGCGCACCGAGCGCCACCAGCACCTTCGGGCCGACCAGTTCGATCTGGCGCTCCAGGAACGGACGGCAGATTTCGGTCTCCAGCGGCGTCGGCGTGCGGTTGCCCGGCGGCCGCCACGGCACGGTGTTGGCAATGTAGCAGGACGTGCGGTCGATGCCGATGGCGGCGAGCATCCGGTCAAGCAGCTTGCCCGAACGGCCCACGAAGGGCAGGCCCTCGCGATCTTCGTCGCCGCCCGGGGCCTCGCCGACGAGCATGAGCGCGGCTGCCGGATTGCCGTCGCCGAACACCAGCCGGCGGGCGGTGAATTTCAGGTTGCAGCCGTCGAAGGCGTCAAGCGCGGACCGCAAGTCGTCGAGCGTTGCCGCGCTTCGCGCCGCTTCGCGCGCCCGCCCGATCTGCTGGTCGTCGGGGATGGCGACGGGCGTTGCCGGCAAAGCCGGGGCTGCCGGGCGCACCGGCGCCGGTTCGGCCATGGCGCGCGGCGACAGCAAATTGGCCGGAGTGTCGAGCACCGCCGTGTCCACGCCGGCTTCGGCATAGAAGCGCAACAGTCCGGCGATGTCGGCGGGGCGGGTCATCATCATGGACTATACGATCAGTGGACGGGTTTGAAGGCGTCTCCCGCTGTTGCCTTGCCTCGCCATCCGCTACGCCGTGCCGCATTGACCCTTACGTAAAAGGAAAATATCGGTTGGCGTGATTTTGTCAGGCGATGTCGACGCGGCGGTTTCGCAAACGCCACCGTGCGGGTAAGGAACATCGAATCGCCGGCCGGCGCATCGGAGGACGAGATGAGCGAACGCGAGAGCATGGAATTCGACGTGGTGATCGTCGGCGCGGGACCCGCCGGCCTTTCCGCCGCCATCCGTCTCAAGGAAATCAACGCCGATCTGTCCGTCGTCGTGCTCGAGAAGGGATCCGAGGTCGGCGCCCACATCCTTTCCGGCGCCGTGGTCGATCCGTCGGGTTTCGATGCGTTGCTGCCGGGTTGGCGCGACGAGCCCGATCATCCATTCCGCACCCCCGTCATCGAGGATCATTTCCTGTTTCTCGGCCCCGCCGGATCGGTCACGCTGCCCAATTTCGTCATGCCGCCGCTGATGAACAATCACGGCAACTACATCGTGTCGCTGGGGGAAGTGGCGCGCTGGCTCGCCGCCAGGGCCGAGGCGCTCGGCGTCGAGATCTACCCCGGCTTCGCCGCCGCCGAAGTGCTTTATGACGATGATGGCCGCGTCGTCGGCGTTGCGACCGGCGACATGGGCATCGAGAAGGACGGTTCGCGCGGACCGGGATACCAGCCGGGCATGGAGCTTCGTGGCAAATATGTGCTGATCGGCGAGGGCGCGCGCGGTTCGCTGTCCAAGAAGATCATCGAGCGCTACGCATTGTCGAAGGACCGTTCGCCGGCGAAATTCGGCATCGGCATCAAGGAACTCTGGCAGGTCAGGCCGGAGAAGCATCGCCGCGGCCGGGTGCAGCATTCCTTCGGCTGGCCGCTCGACATGAAGACCGGCGGCGGTTCGTTCCTCTACCATCTGGAAGACGATCTGGTCGCCGTCGGGTTCGTTGTCCACCTCAACTACGCCAATCCGTACCTCTCGCCATTCGAGGAATTCCAGCGCTTCAAGACCCATCCGGCGATCCGTGACGTGTTCGAGGGCGGCAAGCGCCTGGCCTACGGCGCGCGCGCCATCACCGAGGGCGGCTGGCAGTCGGTGCCCAGGCTGGTGTTCCCGGGCGGGGCGCTGATCGGTTGCGCCGCCGGCCTCGTCAACGTCCCGCGC
>JBATNB010000160.1:0-1635 GCA_049290135.1 Rhizobiaceae bacterium | reverse complement strand
TGAGCAGTTCGCAACCCTGCTCAGACAGACCGCACTGCATAAGTTCGAACTGGCTACCAACCGTATCACCAGTTTGCAGGAAGCTATTGAATTTCTCGCACCGGACCGATTGCTAGGCCGGGGCTTCAGCATTACACGCAAAGGTGAAAAGGCCGTTGTAGATCCTTCAACTTTGAGCGTAGGGGATCAAGTCGTAACGACATACTCTAAGGGCCGGAGTTGGTCCACCATCAACCGTATCGAGAACAATGGCTGACGAAAAGATGACCTACCAGAAAGCGTATAATGAACTGGAAGCCATTATGAAAGACCTCCAGAGCGATCTGATCTCAGTGGATGACCTCACAGTGAAGGTGAAGCGTGCCGTGGAGCTGATCACGTTCTGTAACACCATGCTCCGTGCCACCGAAGGCGAGGTGAGTGCAATCGTGAAGAAACTCGGACTTGGCTAGATCAATGAAACCCAGCGACCCCTCCATCGCTGAGCAATTCAACACATACCGCTTCGCGGACTATAAGGAGTAGGTGATAGACTTGTTGTGGAGGGTGCCGATTGTGAGTGTGAGGTCGATGGAGGTAGTGAGGGGAATGGCATCTATTGTCAGGCCTTAGACAACGATTGATTCCTCAGTGGCAGAGACTCTGCTGTGGTGAAGATCCAAGGTCAGTAGTCGACCTGCCACGTGATCGCAGATCCATCGGGGGCGAATTGTGAATCGCCAACTACTGCACTGCGCGATGCGTATTTCGTGTGGGTGAATGTCTCTCTCAACCTTACCTTATCGCCACGCCCTTGACGGGAAACTTGGCGATGAAGATCCCTACTACACCTTGCCCCATACACGGCCTTGTTCCGTTCTGGAACGGTGTGTTCCCCATTGTGGCCAAGAAGGAGCACCCGGTATTGGTGTGGCTGTACACCATCCACGTGAAGCAAGCGGATCAGGCCTTGGTGATCCACTACAATGTTTCGCAAGAAGAGGTGGTAAAGGAAATGGACTTGTTCTGCCGGTTCAGGGTTGGCGATACCGTGGAGTTGGGCCCTTTTGCACGGCGGCGCATCGTTGGGCGCAAATGGAATTTCCAGCGCGGCACCATGGTGTATAGTATTGAAGGTAACAGGCCGGGCCGGGACCTAGGTATGGAGCAAGAGGAATTATACCGATGGATACAGGCAGCAGCGGGATCGATGGGTTGAGCTACTGCGCTGGTCGACCTTGCTCAGGTCGGTGGGCAGCTGCAGATATTGGGCATCTCCGTTTCGGCGGCGATGTGCCATTCGCTTTTACCAAGGTGGATGCCGCCACGATGGATGAATGGTACCCAACTAATGCGGTCCACCTTGGCCGCAGGATGGACCTGTGGACGCACTCACCGGCACTGGAGGAATACGCTGTAGCTCAGCATATGGCCCACATAGCCGGCCATTTCCAACCAGTCCTTACGCCCGCATAGGGACAGCATCCTTCTCCAGCTTCCCGAAGGTGCCGTTCTTGCGCATCTCCTCCTGCAGTTGGTGGCTGGTCTTGCTGCTGCCGTCGTGGCTCCAGCCCGGAGGGCCGAAGACGTACATGAACTTGTCCTTGAGCTTGGGCGACTTCTTCATGTCGCGCCAGATCTCTTGGAATTCGAAGA
>JBATNB010000159.1:0-14094 GCA_049290135.1 Rhizobiaceae bacterium | reverse complement strand
GTTCGGCGCCGCCGCGCCGGACAGCGCGCCGCCTGCCCTGCCCGGCAAGCCGCGGCGGGCGGGGTTCCTGTCGCAGCCGGTCTTCCACGAGAACCGCTCCGAGACCGGCATGATGCGGCTGTTGCGCCGGCTTTCCGACAAGGATCTGGCGCTGGACCGGGCAATGATCCCGCTCGGCTCGTGTACGATGAAGCTCAACGCGGCGGCGGAAATGATGCCGGTCAGTTGGCCGTCGGTGGCCAACATGCATCCGTTCGCGCCGGAATCCCATACGGCCGGCTACCGGCGAATGATCGGTGACCTGGACGCCTGGCTCGCCGAAATCACCGGCTTTGACGCGGTGTCGCTTCAACCGAACGCCGGCAGCCAGGGCGAATTCGCCGGGCTGATGGCGATCAGGCGATACCATCATTCGCGCGGAGAGCCGCACCGCGCGGTCTGCCTCATCCCGTCATCGGCGCACGGCACCAATCCGGCGAGCGCCGCCATGGCGGGCATGAATGTCGTCGTTGTCGCCTGCACGGAGAATGGCGACGTCGACATCGCCGATCTGCGCGCCAAGGCCGAACGGCACGCGGCCAACCTCGCCGCGCTGATGATCACCTATCCCTCCACGCACGGCGTGTTCGAGGCCGGGATCAAGGAGATCTGCGCCATCGTCCATGCCGCCGGCGGTCAGGTCTATCTCGACGGCGCCAACCTCAATGCGCTCGTGGGCCTGGCGCGGCCGGGCGACATCGGCGCCGACGTCTGCCACATGAACCTGCACAAGACCTTCGCCATCCCGCATGGCGGCGGCGGCCCCGGCATCGGCCCGATCGGCGTCAAGCAGCACCTCGCCGCATTCCTGCCCGGCCATGTGGCCGACGAAAAGAACCGTGCCGTGTCGGCCGCCCCCTTTGGCTCGGCCTCGGTGTTGCCGATCACCTGGATGTATATCCGCATGTCCGGCGCGGACGGCCTGACGCTGTCGACGAAGGCGGCGATCCTGTCGGCGAACTACCTGGCCGATCGCCTCGGAGCGCACTTTCCGGTGCTCTACAAGGGCGCGGGCGGCCGCGTGGCGCATGAGTGCATCCTGGACCTCCGCGCGATGAAGGACGCGTCCGGGGTCAGCGTCGAGGACGTGGCCAAGCGCCTGATGGACTATGGATTCCATGCGCCGACGATGAGCTGGCCGGTTCCCGGGACCCTGATGGTCGAGCCAACGGAATCCGAACCCAAAAGCGAACTGGACCGTTTCGCCGATGCCATGATTGCGATTGCCGGCGAAGCGGCGCGCGTGGCGGCGGGGGAATGGCCGCGCGATGACAATCCGCTGGCCAACGCCCCGCATCCGGCCGCCGACCTGCTCGCCGACGCGTGGACGCATCCCTATCCGCGCTCGCTGGCGGCCTATCCGGCCGGCATCCAGGGCGGAGGGGAAAAATACTGGACGCCGGTCTCGCGCATCGACAACGTGCACGGTGACCGGCATCTGGTCTGTTCCTGTCCGCCGCTCTCCGACTACGCGGAAGCGGCGGAATGAGGGTCAGATCTTCCTGAGGAGGTTGAGGTTGGCCACGACCACCGGATCGGCGCCAAGCACCTTCCTGGCTTCGGCCAGAAGCGCGGCGGCTTTCTTCTTGTTGCCGCGCAGCAGCTGCGAATAGCCCATGTTGTTGACGATCTGCGGCTTGCGCCCGGCGACCTTCAGCAACTGATCGTAGGCACGATCGGCGAAATCGAAGCGGCCAAGCTGGTCGTATGCCGCGGCCAGGCCCATCCAGGCCTCGGCGTTGTCGGCGCGCAATTCCACCGCCTTGCGGAAATGCTTCTCCGCCAGGCCGTAATTGGCATCGCGGAAATGCTGTTTTCCGGCCACCAGGTCTTCCTCGGAAATGTCCTTGGCGACCGGCGCGACGGCTGACGTCTTGGTCTTGTCGATTTCGTTGGTCTGGCAGCCGGAGAGTATGATGGCCGCGCCTGTCAGCGCCGCCGCGAGAAACGCCTTGATCCGCATGGTCCCTGTCCCATTGCCCGATTATCCGGGTCGTTATGGGCAGACACTAACAGTCGGAGTTTAAGCTTCGGTGCGGAAACGTCTTTAAAATTCGGTTTGCCGTTCAGGCCGCGTTTACCTCAAGGTCCGAGGTACTTCACGATCACCGGGATGATGGCGATCATCATGATGACCGGCAGGATGCACATCGTCACCGGCACCGACATCTTGGCGGGCAGCGCATGCGCCTTTTCCTCCGCCATCGACATGCGCTTGTGGCGCATCTCGTCGGAGAACACGCGGAGCGCGCCGGAAAGGCTGGTGCCCAGTTCCTTTGACTGCTGCAGGAGCGTGGCGAACGAGCGCACCTCGTCGAGACTCAGGCGCTCGGCGAGCGACTTCAGCGCATCGTCGAGGCTGCGTCCGGCCCGAAGCTCGATCGACACCAGGCGGAGATTGGCCGACAGCGCCGGATAGGATTCCGCGATCTCGCGGCCGACGCGCTCGATGCCCGCCTCCATGCTCATGCCGGCATCGGTGCACACGATCATGAGGTCCATGAAATCGGGGAACCCGTTGCGGTATTCGCGCACGCGGCTGCGCACCTTGCCGGCAAGCACGAGGCCCGGCAGGAAATAGCCGAAACCGGCGGCGAGGATCATGGTGATCCACCCCGAACTGCCGCCCATGCCGGCGCCGAACCATTCGACCAGGATGAAAGCGCCGACGGCGAACGCCGCCAGGGTGGCAAAGCGGGCAACGAAGAACTTGCCGACGGCGTTCGGCTCCATGTAGCCGGCCTGGATCAGCTTCATGCGGATGCGCACCACGCTTTCGGCATCGGTGCGGGCATAGAATTCCTGCGCGGTGTCCACGGCGCGCTTGCGCAGATCGTGGCCGCTGATGCTCTCGTCGGGATCCGGCTCGGCGGCCTTGGGCTGGTCAACCTGCAGGCGCCGGCGGGTTTCGGACCGCTGCGAAGCCCCGGCCGACAGCGTCGGCCAGGCAATCGCCACGCCGCCGAGCAGCAGCAGCAGCCCGCCCAGCGGCATCAGCGGAAGCGAGGAATTGGCGAAGTCGAACATTCAGGCCTTCCGCGGTCAGAATTTGAAGCTGGCCATCTTGAACATGATGGCGTTGCCGAGGCCGAGCCAGGTGATGGCCCCGCCAAGCAGATACCAGGTGAGCGCCTGATCCATCACCTCGCCGTAGAATTGCGGCATCAGCGCCTGCATGCCGGTGACGAGCAGCGCGGGAACGGCGGTCAGGATGTAGGCCGACATGCGGCCTTCGGTGGAAATCGCCCGGATCTTGCGCCGCAGCTTGCCGCGGTCGCGGATCGTGGCGGACAGGCCATCGAGGATTTCACGCAGATTGCCGCCGGTGGTGGCCTGGATCGACACGGCGGTGACGAACAGTGGCAGGTCCTCGTGGCCGACGCGCTTGAGCATGCCGGTGAGCGCGGTCACCAGATCCGAACCGTAGGTCACTTCGTCGGCGACCATGCCGAACTCCGAGCCGATCGGGTCCGCCATCTCGCGCGCCACCATGGAGATGGCCACGGGAACGGGATGGCCGGCCTTGAGGCTGCGCGTGATGAGTTCGAGCGCTTCCGGCAACTGCACGCCGAACTGCTTCAGCCGGCGCTTGCGCATGTGCCTCAACGCGATGAATGGCGTTGCCATGACCAGCACGGGCCAGATGGCGAACGCAATCAGCGGCGCCAGGCCGAACCACACCATGAGGAAGGCGAGGCCAGCCGAAACGCCGGTGGTATAGGCCAGGAACCGCGGCAACGGCATGACCACGCCGGACTGCAGGCGCAGATTGCGCAGCCGGTCGATCGGCATCAGCCGCCCGGTCCCCTCGGCGCCGCGCTCCTTGCGCAACTGGATGAGGACCTGCTCCTGGGTGAGCTTGCTGGCCTGAAGCCGCATGCGCCGGTTGATGGTGGCGCGCTGGTCGGTCTTGTTGGCGACAAGCAGGTAGAGACCCTCGGCAAGCAGCACCGCCGCCAGCGCGATGGCCGCCACGATCACCCATGCTCCGCCGATGTCCCCCATCCCGGTCACTCCTGCGGCCGGCCCGGCTCGAAATACTTGCCCGGGAACTCGATGCCCATGGCGCGCATGTCCTCAAGGCACCGCGGACGAATGCCCGTGGCCTCGAAATGGCCGATGATCTTGCCGTCGCTGTCGGTTCCCGTCCGCACGAAGCGGAAGATTTCCTGCATCTGGATCACGTCGCCTTCCATGCCGGTCACTTCGGCGACGGAAGTGATCTTGCGCCGGCCGTCGGACAAGCGGGTCAGCTGGACGATGATGTCGAGCGCGCTGGCGATCTGCGAGCGGATCGACTGCACCGTCATCGGCATGCCGGTCATGCCGAGCATCTGTTCGAGGCGGGCGATGGCATCGCGCGGCGTATTGGCGTGGATGGTCGCCATCGAGCCCTCGTGGCCGGTGTTCATCGCCTGCAGCATGTCGAAGGCTTCCTCGCCACGACACTCGCCGAGGATGACGCGGTCCGGCCGCATGCGCAGGGCGTTCTTGACGAGATCGCGCTGGCGCAGTTCGCCGTGGCCCTCGATATTGGCGGGCCGCGTTTCCATGCGCGCGACATGCGGCTGCTGCAATTGCAGTTCCGCCGCGTCCTCGATGGTGATGAGGCGCTCGTCCTCGGGAATGAACGCCGACAGCGCATTGAGCATGGTGGTCTTGCCGGTGCCGGTGCCGCCGGAGATGATGGTGGTCTTGCGCGCGTGTACGGCCGCGGCCAGCACCTCCGCCATCGGGCGGGTCAGCGCGCCGAACTCGACGAGGCGGTCCAGCGACAGCTTGTTCTTGGAGAATTTGCGGATCGACACCAGCGGTCCGTCGACGCCGATCGGTCGGATGGCGGCGTTGAAGCGCGAGCCGTCAAGCATGCGGGCGTCGCACAGCGGCGAGGATTCGTCGATGCGGCGACCCACGGCGCCGACGATCTTGTTGATGATGCGCAGCAGGTGCGCTTCATCCTTGAACGGCACGTGGACCTTGGTGAGCTTGCCCTTTTTTTCCACAAAGCAATTGTCGTGGCCGTTGATGAGGATGTCGGAGATTTCCGGGTCCTTCAGCAACGGTTCGAGCGGACCCAGTCCCACCATCTCGTCGACGATGTCGTCGATGAGCGCCTCGAGTTCGGCGACGTTCAGGGCAAGGCGTTCCGCCCTCACCTTCTCGGCAACGAAATCGGAAACCTGGCGACGCATTTCATCGCGCGGCAGTCGCTCCAGCGCGACGAGATTGATCTCCTCGATCAGCATGCGATGGATGCGCACGCGGGCATCCAGCACGCGGCTCGATGTCTTGGCGCCCTCCATCTTCGGGCTTTCCGTCGCGGCGGCGGCCTTGCGCGATGCCGGCAGGATCTGGCTTACGCCCTTGTCCGCCGCAGGCGCGGCCGGCGCGGCTGCCTGTATGTCGTTTCGTTTCTGGAGGACGGCGAAGCGGCTTTGCATGCGGGGCTCCCGTCAACCGGCCTTGCGGAACAGATTGAACGGCATGAACGAGTTCTTCTTCTTCGTCATGACCGCGGCCTCCTCCGGCAGGATGATGCGCTTCAGGTCGGCGATGACGTTGGCCTCCGGGTCGATCGTGTCGAGCGGCACGCCGCGGTCCACCGCCTGGCGCACCAGACGGTAATTGTTGGAAATACCGCCGGCGAAATGCTCGCCGAGGATCGCTTCGACATCAGCCTGCTTGACGCCGTTTTCGAACATGCGCTTCTCGAAGCGGTTGACGATGACGCTCGGCTTCACTTCCTTGCCGGCGGTCTCGTAGATCGCCTGGATGATGCGCTGCGTGTGGCGCAGGCACGGCACGGTCATTTCGGTGACGACGAACAACTTGTTGGTGCCGAGCAGGACGGTTTCGGTCCAGGGGAACCAGGTGCGCGGCATGTCGATGACGACATTGTCGAAATAGGCCGACACCATGTCGAGCATGCGCACGACGACATCGGTGTTGAACGAGCGCATCTCGGAGGGATGCTGCGGCGCGGCGAGCACGCACAGGCCGCTTTCATGCTTCGACAGCATGACATCGAGCAACTGGCGATCGAGGCGTTCGGGCTGGTTCTCGATCTCGGAGATATCGAAACGGGCTTCGAGATCGAGATATTCGGCGCAGGCGCCCTGCTGCAGATTGAGATCGACGACGCAGGTCGACGCCCCGCGGGTCGCCGAATTGTGCAGGAGGAACGCCGTTTCCAGCGCAAGCGTCGTGTTGCCGACGCCGCCGGCGGCCGGCATGAAGGTGTAGATCTGGGATTCCGATCCTTCCTCCCGGCCTGGTCCCTGCATGGCCCGGACGCAGGAGCGCACCAGGTCGGCGGTGGTCACCGGCTTCACCAGGAAGTCGTGGATCTGCAACTGCACCAGGATGCGCGCGGCGGCGGCGTTGAATTCGTTGGTGACGACGACGACGGGGACGAGGCCGTCGGTGCGCCGGGTCATGCGCTTGAGCGCCTCGATTTCCTCCAGCCGCGCGGCATCCATGTCGACGATCACGGCGCGGGCGGACGCTTCCTGGATTTCACCCCGGAGTTCGGTCACCGGCTTCTCGATCACCACCAGTTCGATGGCTTCCGACGAGGCGAAGGCGACACGGGTTTCCTGCGCGAACGCCTTGTCGGCGGAGATGAGGACGATCTTGTTCCTGGCGGTCTTCTCGTTCATGGCATGCATCCGGTTACGGGCTTTGCGGATCTGGCGCGGGGGCGGCATCGGCCGGGTCGTCGCCGCGCTCAGCCGGCGTTTCGAGATCGGTGTCGTCAACGCCAAGCTGCCAGGGATCGACCATCTGCAGGACGGTATTGGCGGCGATGGCGTTGCCGGCCTTGCCCGTCACTCCGGAGGTCAGGACGAGTTTGTCCTTCGGCATGCAGCCGCCGATCAGCGCGGTGGACGCAAGCAGGACAAGTAAAGACGAGCGCGGCATGGCGTTCATTCCCTGGGGAGATCGAGGAAGTGGCCGGAAGTCGTTGAAACCGCGCCATTCGTGGACGCGGATGCCTTGGCGCGGCCAATATCGGACACCTTCACTTCGTCGACATTGCCGAGGAAATACTCGGCTTCCGTCGGCGCGCGCGTGTCGTCGCCGGGCGTGGCGACCTTTTTCGACGGGTCGATCGGCTTGATCAGGTAGGGCGTGATCAGGATGACGAGATCGGTCTCGCGCCGCTGGTAGGCCTTGGACGAAAACAGCGGGCCGAGCACGGGCAGCTTGCCGATGCCGGGAAGGCGCTGCAGGTCGGAGTCATTCTGCGTCTGCAGCAGGCCGGCGATCATGAAGGTCTGGCCCGACTTCAGGTCGACCGAGGTCTTGGCGCGCCGCACGATGAAGCCCGGAATGGCGATGTTGCCGACCTTGTAGGACGAGGAGGTGTCGACGGACGAGACCTCGGGCGCGATATCGACGCTGATGAGGCCGTCGGCCAGGACCTTGGGCGTGAACTCGAGGCTGACGCCGTATTTCTTGTATTCGACGGTGACCTTGTTGGCGTCCTGGGCCACCGGAATCGGGAACTCGCCGCCGGCGAGGAAGCTGGCGGTCTCGCCGGAGCGGGCGATCAGGTTCGGTTCAGCGAGACGGCGGGCGACGCCCTTGTCTTCCAGCGCCTTCAACGCCAGGTCGATAGAGAACTTGCCGAAAGACAGGCTGGACGCGATGGCGCCGGCGAAGCTCGAACTGGTGGTGGCCGGCGCGGAATTGAAGCCGACCGTGTTGACGCCGTCGAAATACTTGACGCCAAGCTTGGTGCCGAGCTCCTGGCCGATGTCGCGGTTCATCTCGACGATGCGGACGTTGAGCTGGACCTGCTGCGACGAGGTGATGGCAACCGAGTTGATGACTTCCTCGTCGCCGGAGAAGCGCGCGGCGATGTTCTTGGCCTTTTCGGCCGCCACGGAATCCTTGGCATTGCCGGACAGGACGACGCGGCCATTGGCCGACCCGACCTTGATGTCGGAGCCCGGCACGGCTTCCCTGATCGTCGTGGCGAGGCGGTCGGTGTCGAGCGTCACCTCGATGTCGACGGTGCCGACCAACTGCTTGTTCTCGTCGAACAGGGCAATGCCGGTGGTGCCGAGCTGGTTGCCGAGCACGTAGAAGGATCGGTCTGTCAGCGGATTGACGTTGGCAACGGTCGGATCGCCGATGACGATTTCATAGAAGGGCGCCGATGTGCGCAGCGTCTGCGGCTTGCCCTTGGCGACCTTGACGGTGGTGTTGCGGGTTGCCGAAATGGTGATGATGTCGTCGCGCGCCTGCGCCTTGCCGGCCGGAAGCAACGTCATCGCCGCCGCGAGCCCGAAGCCTGCCGCGGCAAGGATCCGCGCGCTCCTGCGCCCGAAATCCAAAGAGAACCGCCCGTTCATCCCCTACCCCTTCCCGGTCGCGTCCCGTTGCGACCGTGCATCGACATTCAATTCTGCGGTGCTACGACCGTATAGGTTTGCGTCTCGATCCCGCGCGTGACGATGACCGTCGTCGTGCGCGCCTCGACCTTCGGCTTGTCTTTCACCTGCGCTGCCATGTCCGGATTCACCGGCACTTCCGGCTGCGCGGCCTTGTCGAGCGCCGAACCGGCGAACGAGGAAATCGTGGTGATGCCGGTGGCGGCGGTTTCCTGCGGATCGACACCGCGAAGCGCCAGCGACAGGCCGCCGACCGAGCTGGCGAGCGCGATCTTCTGCGAGTCCGCCGGTGTCACCTCCAGCGTGACGGTGTCGGCCTTCGATTTCTTGGAATTGGCTTCGGCCTGCCCGCCGACGGACAGCACCTTGACGTTCTCCAGCACGATCTCGGTGACGAGATTCGATCCGGTGGCGCCGGAGGCGTTGATCTCGGTTTCCTTCACGACGCCGGCATCGCGGGTCAGCACGACATCGACGCGGTCGCCCGGCGTGACCAGGCCGCCCACGGAGGCCAGCTCATCGACGCGGATGGTGACCGCCCGCATGCCCGGCGCCAGAAGCGTCGACAGGGTGGCGCGGCCGCCAGGACCGGACAGCTTCGACAGAAGCACGGGCTCATTGGGCTCGATGCGCGCCAGGACGATGCGGCTGCCGGACTTGAGCAGGCTGTCGATGGACTCCGTCGCGCCTTCCGGCACGGCGCCTTCCGCCCAGGGAATCTCGGACAGCATTTCGGGCGCGATCTCGGCACCGAAATTCAGCGCCTGCTTGGCCACGACGATGGTCTTGAACTTGACAGCCGGCTGCTGCGGAACCGTGGACGCCGCCGCGACCTTCGGAGGCTGCGAAACGCTCTTCGAAATCCACATGTTGGCGAAGAAGATCGCGATGGCGCCGACAATTGCGGCGATCCCGATCATGGTGATCGCTTTGTTTTTCACGCCCAAGGCTCCCTGCTCGCCCCGTTCTTGGCGGGAAAACTAGGAGACAATCCTAAATAATCCGGCAATTCCGCCATTACCATTGGACCTGCTTCCCGGGGCATGGTTAGCGAAGCGTGAAAAGCCAGACCGGAACGGATTGGGAACGGTGGTCGCATGCGCCGGCGAAGCGTGGCAGTATCGCGCTGATTCGCCACCGGAAGCATCATGGACGACGCCAACGACCTGTTTTCGCACGCGCCGCGTCCGGACGAACCGGCGCAGCAAGCCCCGGCGCGCAAGCCCGCTCCGCCGCGCGACGCCAGCGACAGCTATGGTGCCGATGCGATCCAGGTGCTCGAAGGGCTTGAAGCGGTGCGCCGGCGGCCGGGCATGTACATCGGCGGCACGGACGAGAAGGCCATGCACCACCTCTTTGCCGAGGTGATCGACAATTGCATGGACGAGGCGGTCGCCGGCCACGCCAGCTTCATCGACGTGGAACTCGACGCCGACGGCTTCGTTGCCTGCACCGACAACGGGCGCGGCATCCCGGTCGAGCCGCATCCGAAAATGCCGAACAAGTCGACGCTCGAAGTCGTCATGACCATCCTGCACGCCGGCGGCAAGTTCGATTCCAAGGTCTACGAGACGTCCGGCGGCCTGCACGGCGTCGGCGTTTCGGTGGTCAACGCCCTGTCGGAGCGTTGCGAGGTGGAGGTGGCACGCAACCGCCAGCTGTTCCGGCAGGCCTTTTCGCGCGGCAATGCGCTCGGGCCGGTCGAGAAGGTCGGCGACGTGCAGAACCGGCGCGGCACCCGCGTGCGTTTCCGGCCCGATCCCGACATTTTCGGCAAGGGCGCCGCTTTCGATCCGGGCCGGCTCTACCGGATGGCCCGGTCGAAGGCGTACCTGTTCGCGGGCGTCGAAATCCGCTGGAGCTGCGCCCCGTCGCTGCTTTCCGGCAAGGATGCCCCGCCGGAAAAGGCGACGTTCCATTTCCCCGGCGGGCTGAAGGACCATCTGGCCGAGCTCCTGCAGGGCGAACACGCGGTCACGCGCGACATCTTCGCCGGCAAGACCGCGCGCCAGGGCGGGCACGGCGCGGTCGAGTGGGCGGTGTCGTGGTTCGGCGGCGACGGGTTCCTGCGATCCTACTGCAACACGATCCCGACGGCGGAAGGCGGCACACATGAAGCCGGCCTGCGCATCGCGCTGATGAAGGGCCTGAAGACCCATGCCGAGCGCATCGGCAACAAACGCGCCGCGATCATCACCTCCGACGACGTGATGGTGACCGCGGGCGGGCTGCTGTCGGTGTTCGTGCGCGAGCCGGAATTCGTCGGCCAGACCAAGGACCGGCTGGCGACGGCGGAAGCCGCGCGCATCGTGGAAAATGCGCTTCGCGATCCGTTCGACCACTGGCTCGCCGACAATCCGCAGGAATCGGCCAAGCTGATCGACTGGGTGGTGGCGCGCGCCGACGATCGGCTGCGCCGCCGGCAGGAAAAGGAAGTCATCCGCAAGACCGCGGTGCGCAAGCTGCGCCTGCCCGGCAAGCTCGCCGACTGTTCGCAGAATGGCGCGGCCGGGGCCGAACTGTTCATCGTGGAGGGCGATTCGGCCGGCGGCTCGGCCAAGCAGGCGCGCGACCGCCAGACCCAGGCCGTGCTGCCGTTGCGCGGCAAGATCCTCAATGTCGCCAGCGCCGGGCGCGAGAAACTGACCGCCAACCAGCAGATCGCCGATCTGATCCAGGCTCTCGGTTGCGGGACGCGCAACCGCTATGCCGAGGAGGATCTGCGTTACGAGCGCGTGGTCATCATGACCGACGCCGATGTCGACGGCGCCCACATCGCCTCGCTGCTCATCACCTTCTTCTTCCAGGAGATGCCCGACCTGGTGCGCGGCGGCCACCTGTTCCTCGCCGTGCCGCCGCTCTACAAGCTCGCCCAGGGCGGCAAGACCACCTATGCGCGCACCGACGCCCACAAGGACGAACTGATGCGCACGGTCTTTACCGGGCGAGCCAAGATCGAGATCAGCCGATTCAAGGGGTTGGGGGAAATGCTTCCCGCGCAGCTCAAGGAAACGACGATGGACCCGCGCAAGCGCACCCTGCTGCGCGTCGAGGTGATCGAGGATCTCGAGACCACGCGCGGCGCGGTCGATGCGCTGATGGGCACGAAGGCCGACGCGCGCTTCCGCTTCATCCAGGAACGGGCCGAATTCGCCGAGGCCGACACCCTCGACATCTGACGCCGGTCAGGCGGCGGCGATGGCGCGCGCATGGCCGCGGGCATTGCGGCGCAGCTGTTCCATGTGGATGGACTTGATCAGGCCGGCGATCTCGCGATCGCTTTCGGCCGGGCCTTCCGGCGAAGCGATGCCGGGAATGGTCCGCAGCATTGTCCAGCTGACTTCCTGCGCTCCGGCGACCAGGCGTCCGGAAGCAACGTCGCGCCACGTGCGAAGCGCGGCGAGCAGCGGCACATGGGTGTTGGCAGGCAGGCCGGCGGCGCCGAACAGCGCCGAGAGCGCGCTGTCGCGCCCGTTGGCCAGCAGCGCGGCCACGCGCGCGGCCTTCTGGCGCCCGAGCATTTCGAGAATGGCTGCGAAGAAGTCGATCTTGCCGTGCGCCACCACGCGCAGCACCAAACCGATGGTGAGATCGCCCGACAGGCGCAAATGCTCCACCAGTGCCGGATATTCGTCGGCGGGCGCCGAATCGATCAGGCTGACCGCGGCGCCATGACAGGCTTCGCGCGTGATGCGCTCGGCCCGCGCCTGCCCCATCAGCGCCTGCACGAGCGGCGAGGCCCTGAGCGCATCGGACGCCTTGCGCATGACGACATGGCGCACATCGGCGCCGAGATCGGGGCGCTCCATGAGTGCCGAACGAATGGCGGCGACATGGCCGAGACGCTCGGCAACGCGCTGGAAGGTGATGGCGGCAATGGTGGCGGTGCGGTTGCGCAGCAGCGCCACCACCGCATCCGGCTCAGCCACCTCGCCAATGGCGGCGGCGAGCGCGCGCGAGACCCCGGGGCGATCGGCGATGAGCTTCTGCACCGCGCAGGGCGCGGTCGCGGCGCGATCAATGAGGTCGGCATCATTGAGCAGCGGCGAGCGGGCGATGACGAAGCCGGAGATTTCGGGCTGGTCCTGCGCAAGGGTCGCCACGACGTGCGGCGGTGCCATCGGCGAAACCGACAACGCCTCCGAAAGTGCCATCCTCACCTTCGGTGAGGGATCATCGAGCAGCAGCGTCAGTCCGGCTTCGGCGGCGCAGCGATCCTCGAACGCCAGTTCGAGGTTGAGATAGGCTCGCGCGAGCGCATCGGCGGCAGCGACCCGCTCCGTCACGTTGGCTGTTTCGATCCACTTGAGAAAATGCTCGATGACCATGTCGACCCGGCGTCCTCCCGTCCCTTGATCGACCTTGGCGGGAAATGGTTTACGAACGGTTCACCATGTCTGTTAATGCACGGGAAAGCGCTTGCGGCCCGTGCGCCGCGAAAGGAGCAATGCATGGCCGGCCTTTGGCTAGAGGAGTTCGCGGTGGGTCAGGTCGTCCGCCACCCGATCAGGCGCACCATCACCGAATCGGACAATGTGCTGTTTTCGGTGATGACCATGAACCCGCAGCCGCTGCACATCGACTTCGATTTCGCTGCGAAGACCGAGTTCGGCCGGCCGCTGGTCAATTCGCTGTTCACGCTCGGGCTGATGATCGGCATTTCCGTCCATGACACGACGCTGGGAACCACGGTTGCCAATCTCGGCATGACCGAAACCGTGTTTCCGCACCCGCTTTTCCACGGCGACACGGTGCGGATCGAAACCGAGGTCAAGGCGGTGCGCGAATCGCAATCCAGGCCCGACCGTGGCATCGTCACCTTCGAGCATCGCGCCTACAATCAGGACGGCGCGCTGGTGGCGCGTACGTTGCGCCAGGCCATGATCCGCAAGAGGCCCGCCTGATGCGATCGCTGCTGTTCGTCCCGGGCGATTCGGCGCGAAAGCTCGACAAGGCGCTTCACGCCGGCGCCGACGCCATCATCGTCGACCTGGAGGATTCCGTGGCGGCGGCGGCAAAGGCGGAGGCGCGGCGGATCGCCGCCGACTTTGCCGGCCTCCACCGCGAACGGGTCGCCATCTACGTTCGCGTCAACGGGCTTGCGACCGGCATGACCGGCGAGGATCTTGCCGCGATCATGCCGGCGGCGCCGCGCGGCATCATGCTGCCCAAGGCCGAGGGACCGCAATCGGCCGAGCAGCTTTCGGTGATGCTTCGCGCCGAGGAAGCCCTTGGCGGGCTTGCCGACGGGATCACCCGCATCCTGCCGATCATCACCGAAACCGCGGCCGGCCTGCTGATGGCGCCGCTCTGGCGCACGCGGCAGCCCCGGCTGGCCGGCCTGACCTGGGGGGCGGAAGATTTGTCGGCCGACATCGGCGCGACATCATCGCGCGACGACGAGGGACGCCTGACCGATCCGTTCCGGCTGGCGCGGTCGCTGACGCTGTTTGCCGCGGCGGCCTGCGAAACCGACGCCATCGACACGGTGCACGTGGCCTTCAACGACCTGCCGGCGCTGGACACGGAGTGCGGACAGGCCCGGCGCGACGGGTTCACCGGCAAGCTCGCCATCCATCCCGCGCAGGTTCCCGTCATCAATGCGGCGTTCACGCCGTCCGGAGCCGATCTGGCCGAAGCCCGCGCGGTGGTCAGC
>JBATNB010000158.1:0-4817 GCA_049290135.1 Rhizobiaceae bacterium | reverse complement strand
TCGCGGCCCTGGCCGAAGCGATACGCGGAGGCAAGGTCGCGATCATCAACGCACGGTCGGCCTGTCCGCGCCGCGTCCATCCTGTCGCGCTTGTGGCCGGTCCGGACGGGTGGCGCCTGATTGATGCGCTTGCTCCGGACGTGCCGGTGCCGATCGCGGAATGGGGCGACATCAACATATCCGCCCGGTCGTTCCCCACGTGATCGGCGGCGGTCCGGATCACCGGCCTCACGTTGATTTGATGCGAAATTTTTCTGATCCGCCGAGGCGGACAGGTTCGTAACAATGCGCAGAAGCCGCCACTAAACGGTGCTTCGCTCTGAAAGAACCAGGAGATTCCAATGCGTAAAATCGCGATCTACGCCACGCTTCCGCTCGCCCTGTTCGCTGCCTCCGCGGCGCGCGCCGATTCCATCGCCGCGGTCGCCGAGAAGGCCGGCACCTTCAAGACCCTTCTGGCCGCCGCCTCGGCCGCCGGCCTGTCGGATGCGCTTTCCGCCGCCGGCAGCCTGACCGTGTTCGCGCCGACCGACGATGCCTTCGCCGCGCTTCCCGCCGGCACGGTGGAGGAGCTACTGAAGCCTGAGAACAAGGACAAGCTCGCCGGCATCCTGAAATACCATGTCGTCGGATCGAAGATCATGGCCGGTGACATCAAGGACGGCACCACCGAGGTGGCGACGCTGAAGGACAGCGGAGACATGACCATCAGCGTCGTCAAGGGCGCCGATGGCGTCATGGTGGACGGAGCCAAGGTGGTCGCCGCCGACATCGCGGCCGACAATGGCGTCATCCACGTCATCGACAAGGTCATCCTCCCGTCCGACTGACGGCCTGAACGCCGGCATCGCACCACTGGCGCGGCCCCATCCCCCGGGGTCGCGCCTTTGCGCGTTCGGCGCCGGCCGGCAGGGTGACACAGGCCGGTCGAGTTGCTATTGCGCGCGCAATCGTCCCGCGCGCCGAGTGACCCATGCCCGATCTGCTCATCGAACTTCGTTCCGAGGAAATTCCCGCCCGCATGCAGCGCAAGGCGGCAGGAGATTTGCACCGGCAGGTGACCGATGCACTGGTCGCCGCCGGGCTGACCTACGAGGGCGCGAAGGAATACTGGACGCCGCGTCGCCTCGCGCTCGACATTCGCGGGCTTGATGCGCGGTCGAAACCGGTGCGGGAGGAAATCAAGGGACCGGCGACCACCGCGCCGGATGCCGCCATCCAGGGGTTCCTGCGCAAGGCCGGGCTGGCCGCGATCGAGGATGCCCAGGTGCAGACCGACCCGAAGAAGGGCTCCTTCTATATCGCCGTCAGCGAAAGGCCGGGGCGCGAGGCCGCGGCCATCGTCGCCGAAACCATGCCGGCCATCGTGCGCGGCTTCTCCTGGCCGAAATCCATGCGCTGGGGCGCGGCATCGGCAAGGCCGGGGGCATTGCGCTGGGTGCGCCCGCTGCAATCGGTCCTGTGCGTGCTGTCGAGCGAGACCGGGTCCGCGATCGTGCCGTTCGAGATCGACGGCATCGTCTCCGGCGACACCACGGCCGGCCACAGGTTCCATGCGCCGGAGCCGTTCCAGGTCCGCCGCTTCGACGACTATGCCGAAAAGCTCGGCAAGGCCTTCGTCGTGCTCGATGCCGAGCGCCGCAAGGCCATGATCCTCGACGATGCCCGCAACCTGGCCTTCGCCACCGGTCTCGAACTGGTCGAGGACGAGGCGCTGCTGGAGGAAGTCTCCGGACTGGTCGAATGGCCGGTCGTGCTCGTGGGCGATTTCGAGGAGCGGTTCCTCGACATTCCCGGCGAGATCATCCGGTTGACCATCAAGGCCAACCAGAAATGCTTCGTCACTCGCCCGGGCACGGGCGGCGAGCGCCTGGCGCCGAGATTCATGCTCGTGTCGAACATTTCGGCGACCGACGGCGGCGCCGAAATCATGCGCGGCAACGGCAAGGTGGTGCGCGCGCGCCTTTCCGACGCCGTGCATTTCTGGAAGACCGACCAGGCCGACCTGCCGGACCTCGCGGTGCTGAAGGAATCGGCAGAAAGATTCGGCCTCGACCTTAAGAAGCCGCTCGACCAGCGCATGGCCCGCCTCGACCATCTCGACGTCACCTTCCATGCCAAGCTCGGCACGCAGGGTGAGCGGGTCATGCGCATCGCCAGGCTGGCGGAGGAACTGGCACCGGTCGTCGGTGCCGAGGCGTCGCTCGCCCGCCGTGCCGCCACGCTCGCCAAGGCCGATCTGCAGACCGAGGTGGTCGGCGAGTTCCCCGAACTACAGGGCCTGATGGGCAAGAAATACGCCGAGCTTCAGGGCGAACCGCCGTCGGTCGCCACGGCCATCGAGGATCACTACAAGCCGCAGGGCCCGTCGGACCGCGTGCCGACCGAACCGGTTGCGATTGCCGTGGCACTGGCCGACAAGCTCGACGCGCTTACCGGATTCTGGGTGATCGACGAGAAGCCGACCGGTTCCAAGGATCCTTACGCGCTCAGAAGGGCGGCGTTGGGAGTAGTACGGCTGATACTCGACAACCGCCTCAATTTCTCGATCGATCGGTTCAACGATGTCCAGGTCCTGCGTCACCAGATCGGCGCGACTCCGGCATTGCCGCAACAGCTTGAGGCGATACTCCGGGCAGCGGCGTCCGAAGGGCTGTTCGGCAAACGGACCCGTGCCCTGGTTGACAGCGCCGCGGCCGATTCGCCCGACTGGCTCCCGATTATCGCCAGCCACGATCCAGCGGTCAGCGACGATTTGCGATCATTCATCCTGGATCGCCTTAAAGTGCATCTGCGCGATCAGGGCGCACGTCACGACATCATCGACGCGGCGATCACGCCGGAAAACTGCAATCTCCTCCTGATTGTCCGCAGGGTCGAGGCGCTCGCCGCCTTTGTCGGTACCGAGGACGGGAAAAACCTCGTCGCCGGCTGGAAGCGCGCCGCCAATATCCTTGGCGCGGAGGAAAAGAAGGGAACGGCGATCGAGCACGTGCTCGACGCGCGCCTGCTGCGAGAGCCGGCGGAGATCGCCCTGTTCGAGGCGATGAACGAGGCGACCAACAAGGCCGGCCACGCGGTCGACGCGGAGGATTTCGAGGGAGCCATGCGCGCGCTCGCCGCCTTGCGCGGGCCGGTCGACGCGTTCCTGGATTCCGTCCTCGTCAACGATCCCGATCCGGCGCTTCGGATGAACAGGCTGGTACTGCTCAACGAGTTGCGCCGCGCCACGGCGCGGGTCGCGGATTTCTCGAGGCTCGCCGGCTGAACGCCGGCCCCGCCGGAACGGGGCCGGACTTGCCGGTCACATCAGGTTGACTCGGACGCGGTTCGACCACACCTCGACCTCGACCAACGGCGTACCGTTGCGGATGGCGCTGCGCACACCGGAGCTCATCGCGCCGGACCGTTCAAGCATGGTTTGCAGGCGCGCGCGCTGCGCGTTGGTCCGGAACCACGGATCGGAATCGTCCGCTCCGTCGCGGATGCCGAACTTGTGGTAGTTCGCCCGGTCCTGACGCACCATCTGCGCGGCGGAATCCAGGTACACGCCGGCGGAATTGTAGTGGTCGGCGTCAGAGATCCGGGCAACGTAGGACCCGAGATACTCGTCGGCGACCGCGGCGCCGAAGGTGAACATCACCGCCATCAGTCCAAGGCCGAGCATTTTGATCAGGCGTTTCATGACAACCTCCATTAGGGCTGGTCACGAACGCCATTGTAATGCCTGGGCCGCGCGCCGCGTTGACGCGCATCAGGCCACGGCCGAATTCAGATCATTCCATGCGGGTGGTGGACGGTCCCGGCGCAACGGCCGGCTTCGGCTCAGGATCGGCGGGGGAAGCAGGCTTCTTCGTGTCCGCGGGCTTTTCGCCCTTCGCCGTGTCGCCGGCGGCGCCGTCGAGCGCCGATTCGCCGGCCGGCGTGCCCGCCACCGCGACCTTGGCCCTGATCGTGGAGGACGCTCCGCCCGCCTCGCCGCCCCTGAACACCATCGGCACGCGCGCAAGCTCGCGCAGCGTGTAGATCGCGACCTGGCCGGTCTCGGTATTTTTCTTCGGCTCACCCAGCACGATGATGGATCGCGACAGGTGGACGCCGGGTCGGGGCAGGGCGGTCGTGCGGATCGGATCGACCCCGGTCTCGTCGCGCGCGGCGCGCGGCATCGGTGCGCCAAGTGCAACGATCGAGGGCGACGCATCGGGCTTCGGCGGCGCGATGGTCACGAACGAACCCGCCTGCGCCGATGCGGTCAGCGCGAGCAAGGCCATCCCCCCGATTGCAAGCTGAAATCTCAAAGCCACCCGAGTCCCGTTCGCCCAGACCATATCGCAGGACTTTTTCTTTCCGGTTTTACCGATCCATACAATTTTATCGATCGGCTTGCTGCCGGGCGGCGCGGCCTGTAGCAAGCCTGCGGAGACCACAGTCATGGCCGAAATCATAGCCTCGCCGACGGCGTTGCCCGCTGCCCTCGCCACCCTCGGGCGCGGCGAATGCGTGGCGATTCCGACCGAGACGGTCTATGGCCTGGCCGCCGATGCCACCGATGGCGCGGCGGTCGCACGCATCTACCAGACCAAGCGCCGGCCGCGCTTCAATCCGCTGATCTGCCATGTCGCCGACATGGACATGGCGCGCCGCATCGCGGCGTTCGACCCTTTGTCGGAGAAAATCGCCGCTTCATTCTGGCCGGGCGCGCTGACGCTCGTCCTGCCGCTGGCGCCGGGGTCGCCAATTCATCCCCTGGCGCTTGCCGGCCTGCCGACCGTCGCCGTGCGCATGCCCAGGGGCTTTGCCCGCGCGCTGATCGGGGC
>JBATNB010000157.1:0-2891 GCA_049290135.1 Rhizobiaceae bacterium | reverse complement strand
ACCCTGGCCTTTATGCGCCGCGTCGCGGCCAGCTTGACGAACAGGGACGTACCGCGCCGGCCGCCCGTCCGGCGGGCGAGGAAGACCAGTTCGAGATCCCGGCATTCCTTCGCCGGCAATCGGGTTGAGCTTTCGCTGCGGGCGCTCAGTCCGGCGCCCGCCGTGAACCGCGAGGCGGCCGATTTGGAAAACATATGGGTTTCAATGCGTTGCGACGGGGCATGGATCATGCTCCGTCGTAACAACAAGTAAGAAAGCGTGATTTGGCTCGTTTCGGGCCAGTCGCTATCTTGCGCCGCAATGCGAACCGCCTGCGACTCACGGGGGATGAGACCGGGCCGTTCCGACTGGAACCAGACGCGGCGTTGAAGCCGTGCGCCAAGGGGCGACGATGGGGAACAGATTGGACGGGCAACAGACAACCCTGCGAAACGGGGCAGTGCTTTGCGGCACCGGAGTCCACAGCGGCAAGCCCGTCAACGCCACGCTTCACCCGGCTGACCCCGATACGGGCGTCGTCTTCCACGTCAACCGGCCCGGGCAGGAGACGGTGGAATTCCGCGCGCTGGCCTCGGAAGTCGGCGCCACCAGTTTCTGTACCATTCTCGGCGACCCGGCCGGCCGCCACGTGGCCACGGTGGAGCATTTCATGGCCGCCATCTTCGGGCTCGGCGTCGACAATGTCGTCGTTGAGATCGATGGCGAGGAAGCGCCGATCCTCGATGGTTCGTCCCGCCAGATCGTCGAGGCGCTCGATCACGCCGGTATCCAGATCCAGGCGGCCAAGCGCCGCTATATCCGGGTGCTGAAGCCGGTCCGCATCGATCATGGCGGCTCGTGGGCGGAGTTCAAGCCGCACGACCGCACCCGGTTCGAGGTCGACATCGATTTCGACAGCCCGGCGATCGGACGGCAGTCGATCGCGGCCGACATCGACAGCCATTTCTTCCGCAACGAAATCGCCGGCGCGCGCACCTTCGGGTTTCTGCGCGATGTCGAACGGCTGTGGGCCTCGGGCCATGCGCTTGGGTCCTCGCTCGACAATTCCGTGGTGATCGGCCACGACGACCACGTCATCAATGTCGAGGGCCTGCGCTGGCCGGACGAATTCGTGCGCCACAAGATGCTCGACGCCATCGGCGACTTGGCGCTGGCCGGCGCGCGATTCATCGGGTGCTTCCGCAGCTATCGCGGCGGGCACAAGCTCAACCTTGCCGCCCTGCGTCGGCTGCTGTCGGACCGCTCGGCCTACGAGATCGTGGAAACGCACCGAACGGTTCATGGCGGCTCGGCGGAACTCGTCGCCGTCGCCACGCCGGTGTACGCCCCCTGGGCACTTTGAGCTTCGCCACAAATTCGCGCCATTGCCCGGCCAAGCCGTTGCCCGCACGGGCCATTGTGGTTTAGACGTGCACCGGACCCTTTCGGGACCGGGAACGGTTTGATACGCGGCCCGTTCCGGCGGGCGAAGCAGGAGCGCTACGACAGAATGACCATGTCCCGGCCCTTTTCCCGCTTTCGCTCCGGACGGGCGGCCATCCTCGCCATGGCGATGGTGTTCGCGCCCGCGGCGCTGACCGGCTGCATGGGCGAGAAGGATGTCGACCTGACGACCCTCGTGATCGAGGACGAGCCGGCCGACCAGCTCTACAACCAGGGCCTGGCAAACCTTGAATCCGGGCGACTGAAGGAAGCGGCGGCGAAGTTCGCCGCGGTCGACCGCCAGCACCCCTATTCGGAATTCGCGCGCAAGTCGCTGGTGATGGGCGCCTTCGCCCAGTATCGCATGGGCCAGTATGACGAGGCGATGATCGGCGCCAAGCGTTACCTGACGCTCTATTCGGCTAACGAGGATGCGGCTTACGCCCAGTACATCATCGGCCTGTCGTGGTTCCGCCAGATCCGCGACGTGACCACCGACCAGCTTGAAGCCCGCCGCACCATCGAGGCGATGGACGAACTGATCCAGCGCTGGCCGGATTCGGAATATGTCGAAGACGGCAAGGCCAAGATCCGGTTTGCCCGGGACCAACTGGCCGGCAAGGAAATGCAGATCGGCCGCTATTACCTGGAACGGCGCGAATATGGCGCGGCGATCAAGCGCTTCCGTGTCGTCGTGGAGCACTATTCCAACACGCGCCAGGTGGAAGAAGCGCTCGCCCGGCTTGTGGAGGCCTACTACTCCCTCGGCATCGCCGGCGAAGCGCAGACGGCCGCCGCGGTTCTCGGACGCAATTTCCCGGATTCCGAATGGTATGCGTCCTCCTACAAGCTCTTGCAGACGGGCGGGCTGAAGCCGCGGGAGAATGCGGGGTCGTGGATTTCGCGCGCCGCGGCCTCGCTCGGCGGAGCCTGATCCGGCGACCGCGATGCTGTCGCATCTGGCGATCCGCGACATCGTTCTGATCGAGCGGCTCGACATCGACTTCCAGCCCGGCCTTTCCGTCCTGACCGGCGAGACCGGCGCGGGCAAATCCATCCTGCTCGATGCTCTGGCCCTGGCGCTCGGCGCGCGCGGGGATCCCCGACTGGTGCGCCAGGGCGCAGCGCAGGGGCAGGTGACGGCCGCCTTCGACATTGCACACGACCATCCGGCGCGCATGCTGATCGCCGACAACGGGCTCGATTGCGAGGGCGACGTCATTCTTCGCCGCGTGCAGGCGAGCGACGGGCGGACACGTGCGTTCGTCAACGACCAGCCGGCGAGCGTCGCGCTGCTGCGCGACATCGGCGCCACGCTGGTGGAAATCCACGGCCAGCATGACGATCGCGCCCTGGTCGATCCGGCGTCGCATCGCGCCCTTGTCGATGCCTTCGGCGGCCTCCAGGGCGAGGCGGCGGCGGTTGCGACCGCGCACCGGTCCTGGCGCCAGGCGGAACGCGATCTCGAC
>JBATNB010000156.1:0-6383 GCA_049290135.1 Rhizobiaceae bacterium | reverse complement strand
GGCCAAGGCCGGACGCGGCAGCGTCAAGCGGATGCGCGGCACGGTCGAGGACGATTGACGGCGCGCAAAACGCTTTCCCTCGCGCCGGCCGGATGCGAAAATGCGGCCGACCGATTCCCGCCTCGTGAAGGAGACAGACATGGGCATTTTCGATTTCGTCAAATCCGTCGGCAAGAAACTCGGCATCGGCGACGATGAAGCCGCGCCGAGCGCCGAGGCGCTGAAGAAGGAGCTCGACGCCAACAAGCTCGGCACCGAGAACGTGCAGGTGAAGGTCGACGGCGACAAGGCGGTGCTGTCGGGCGTCGTCAAGGACCAGTCGATCTTCGAGAAGGCGATCATCGCGGTCGGCAACACGCTCGGCATTTCCAAGGTCGAGGCCTCGGAACTGAAGGTCGTGGCGCCGGATTCCGGCCTGAAGCTCGACGCCGGCGTCGACATGACGGCGCTGGTCAAGGCGTCGACACCGGCCAGCGCGCCGGTGTTCTACACCGTCAAGAAGGGCGACAATCTGTGGAAGATCGCCGAGAAGCACTACGGCAAGGGCAAGGGCGCCAGGCACGAGCTGATCTTCGAGGCCAACAAGCCGATGCTGAAGCACCCCGACAAGATCTATCCCGGCCAGGTGCTGCGCATTCCCGACGCCGCCACCGCCTGATCGCGCGGGCCCAGGATATCGGGCGGCCCTGGCGGGCCGCCCGTTTTCGTTCAGCGGCAGTTCACCGGCGCCGGCGCCTGCAGGAACGGATCGCTGATGATGGCGTAGAAGTCGGAATTGAACCGGACATTCTTGAAATAGAAGCCGTCGGGGGCGCTTTCGTAGATGACGCGGAAATACAGCGTCGTGCCCTGGTTGCGGTCGGCCGAGACGACGAGCAGTTCGCGCATGAACGGGTCGAGGTCGCCGACGATCCACACCTTGCCGGTTTCCATCTTGAACTTGCCGAGCTCGGGCTCCATGACCGGGCCAAGCTTGGCGCGGTCGGATGCCGCCCACAGGGACGCCATGGTGTTGAGCTGGTCCATGATGGCGCCGGTTCCCCCCGGCAGAGCGGCGGCGAGCCCGCAGGTTTCGGCGACGGGATCGCCGGCCAGGGCGGGCACGGCGCCGAGAAGGAGAAGGGCCGAGGCAGTCAGTAGGCGATGGGTCATGGCAGAGCGTCCCGATTACGGCGTTGACAGGCGGAACGATCATGCGCCCGTTCCGTGCATGAGAAAAGGGTGAAACGCGTGCTGGTGCTGCCAAGGGGCGTGCGTCACATGCCCGCTTATCTTGACCGAGACGCGCAGGAGGCGCTGGTGTCGGAGATCCGCGCCATCGTCGCCGAGGCGCCGCTGTTCGTGCCGGCGATGCCGCGCACGGGCCGGGAAATGAGCGTGCGCATGACCAATTGCGGCCCGCTCGGCTGGGTGACCGACCGCGCCCGCGGCTATCGCTACCAGCCGACCCATCCGCTGACCGGCCGGCCCTGGCCGGCGATCCCGCCGCGTCTCCTGGCGCTTTGGGACGAGGTTTCCGCCTGCCCGCGGCCGCCGGAGGCCTGCCTGGTGAATTTCTATGACGAATCGGCGCGCATGGGCCTGCACCAGGACCGCGACGAGCATGATCTCGACGCCCCGATCGTTTCGGTGTCGCTCGGCGATTCGTGCCTGTTCCGCATCGGCGGGCCGGCGCGGACCGACCGCACCGTGTCGTTCCGCCTCGATTCCGGCGACGTCGTGGTGTTCGGCGGCGCCAGCCGCCTGGCCTTCCACGGCGTCGACCGGCTCTATCCCTCGACCTCGGCGCTTCTGAGGAATGGCGGCCGCATCAACCTGACGCTTCGCCGCGTCGGCACGGCGGCAAACCGCATTTCTTAAGGTTCTTGTCCTAGGGTCGCGCGCAAATCGCGCACGAGGATCGAATGGCTGAAGGGTCATGGGGAAAGGCGGCGGTTCGGGACGCCGTGTCGCGCATGCGCGCCGACGGGCCGTTCTATTTCGGCATTGCGCTCTATACCGGGTTCGGCCTGGCCATGCTGGCCGCGCTCGGCGCCAGCGACCGCGCCGCCTACGCCATCTATTACGTGAAATGGGCGGCGCTGTTTCTCTATTTCTATCCGGTGCTGGCGCTGCTGACCGATACCGGCCTGGTCATCCATCGCGTCGACAGGAGGCGCAAGCTTGCCTTCCGCACCGTCTTCACGCCTGCCCGCGTCGGCCGCTATCTGGCCGGATCGGCCCTGCTGATGGCGTTCGTGTTCTTCCAGGGCACGTTCACCTCGCTCAAGAACGCGCTGGTGGTCTGGCAGGGCGGCTTCACCCATGACGTCATCCACGCCGACATCGACCGCATCCTGCATTTCGGCGTCGATCCGTGGCGGCTGGTGGAGCCGCTTGTCGCCCATCCGCTGCTGCGTACGCTGACGGAATTCTCCTACGACGTCGTCTGGTTCGTGTTCTGCTTCACCGCGCTCTACGTGTTCACCGTGTCGCCGCGCACCGAGACGGTGCGGGCACGCTATCTCGTGGCCTTCGCGCTTACCTGGGTGCTCATCGGCAATGTGCTCGCCGGGCTCTATTTGTCGGCCGGCCCGGCCTTTTTCGGCGGCGTGACCGGCGACGAGGCGCGCTTCGGCGAACTGGTGGCGCACCTGTCGCACGGCAAGGACGGGCATTTCTCCGCCGCGTTCCTGCAGTCCTACCTGTGGAAGGCGCATGTGCTCGGCAAGGCCGGGTTCGGCACCGGCATCTCGGCATTCCCCTCGGTGCATGTCGGCCTGATCGCCATGAACGCGCTGTTCGTCTACGAGTTCAGCCGCCGTCTCGGCATCGCGCTGGCGCTCTACACGCTGTTCATCATGGCCAGTTCGGTGGCGCTCGGCTGGCACTACGCCATCGACGGCTATGCGTCGGTGGCCATCGTCGCCGCCATGCACCTGGCGCTGCGGCGCGTGTTCGCCGTCCGCGAGGGCCGCAAGGCGGCGGCGGCGATGCCCGCGCTTGAACCGGTCACAGCTTCCTGAGGGCGACCTCCTCGACCAGGTGGTCGGCGCCCTTTTTCAGGATCAGGTCGGCGCGCGGTCTGGTCGGCAGGATGTTCTCGCGTAGATTCCTGAGGTTGATGTTGGCCCACAGGCCCTCGGCGATGGCGAGCGCGGCATCGGCGGAGAGCTGCGAATAGCGGTGAAAGAAGGATTTCGGATCGCGAAAGGCGGTCTCACGCAGCTTCATGAAGCGATCGACATACCAGCCGTGGATCAGGTCGTCGCGGGCGTCGATGTAGATGGAGAAATCGAAGAAGTCCGACACGATCGGCACGGCCTTGCCGTCGAGCGGCAGGTCCTTGCGGGTCTGCAGCACGTTGATGCCCTCGAAGACGAGGATGTCCGGCTGGTCGATGACCGTGAACTCGCCCGGCACGACATCGTAGACGAGATGCGAGTAGAGCGGCGCCTGGACGTTGCGCACGCCGGCCTTGATGGCGGCGAGGAAGCGCATGATGGCGCCGAAATCATAGGATTCGGGAAAGCCCTTGCGCTCCATCAGCCCTTCGCGCCTCAATTCGTCATTCTGGCGCAGGAAGCCGTCGGTGGTGATGAGGTCGACCTTCGGGCTCGACGGCCAGCGCGCCAGCAGCTCCTTGAGCACGCGCGCCGTGGTCGACTTGCCGACCGCGACCGAGCCGGCGATGCCGATGATGAAGGGGGTCTTTGCCGCCTCGGGCAGGTTGAGGAAGGTCTTGCGCTGCGAAAACAGCAGCTGCGAGGCCTCGACATGGGCCGACAGCAGCCGCGAAACCGACAGGTAGATGCGCCGCACCTCCTCCAGGTCGACCGGATCGCCGAGCGAACGCAGGCGGCGGACCTCCTCCTCCGACAGGGTGAGCGGCGTGTCGGCGCGGAAGGCGGCCCAGTCCTGCGCGGAAAACACGCGATAGGGCGAGTATTTCTCGTTCGGCGCCAGATGATCCATCGACCGGTCCCGCATTGCCGGCACGGCCGGTGCAGCCGCTCTCAGCCGGATGGCCGCGACGCCTTTTCGGCGATCCCGGATTGCGCCGTGCGCCGCTCAAGCTCGGCCATCACGTCGGCAAGGGGAACGCCGGCGAGCGCCAGCACCACCAGGAGATGATAGAGAAGATCGGCGCTTTCGGAAACGAGACCTTTGTCGTCCCCGCCAACGGCGGCGATCACGGTCTCCACCGCTTCCTCGCCGAGCTTCTTGGCCGCCTTGTCCATGCCGGCGGCGAAAAGCTTCGCCGTCCAGGAATCGGCCTCGCCCGAGCGGGCGCGCCGCGCCACGATCGCCTCGAGATCGGAAAGGGTGAACGCGCTCATGGCCTGCCTCCGATGCCGTCCAGCCGCATGGCCAGCCCGGCGGACGCCATGTGGCGCTTGGCCTGGCCGATCGAATAGGTGCCGAAATGGAAGATCGACGCGGCGAGCACGGCGGTCGCGTGGCCGTCGCGGATGCCCTCGACGAGATGGTCGAGCGTGCCGACGCCGCCGGATGCGATCACCGGGACGCGCACCGCGTCGGCGACGGCGCGGGTGAGCGCGATGTCGTAGCCGGCCTTGGTGCCGTCGCGATCCATCGAGGTCAGCAGGATCTCGCCGGCGCCGAGATCGACGACGCGGCGCGCGAATTCGATCGCGTCGAGGCCGGTCGGGGTGCGGCCGCCATGGGTGAAGATCGCCCAGCGCGCGGCTTCGCCCGGCTTCGACACCTTCTTGGCGTCGATGGCCACCACGATGCACTGGTTGCCGAATTTATCGGCGGCCTCGGCGACGAAATCCGGGTTGTTCACCGCCGCCGTGTTGATCGACACCTTGTCGGCACCGGATAGAAGCAGCCTGCGGATGTCGTCGACCCTGCGCACGCCGCCGCCGACAGTCAGCGGCATGAAGCACTCGTCGGCCGTGCGGGCGACCACGTCGAAGATCGTGTCGCGGTTCTCGTGGCTCGCCGTGATGTCGAGGAAGGTCAGTTCGTCGGCGCCGGCCGCGTCATAGGCCTTGGCCGCCTCGACCGGGTCGCCGGCGTCGACCAGGTCGACGAAATTGACGCCCTTGACGACGCGGCCGTCCTTGACGTCGAGGCAGGGGATGACGCGCGCCTTGAGGGTCATGCCCGATCCTTCTCGAACAACGGCTTTTCCGCGGTCTTTCCCGAAAGAATCGCCAGCGCCTCGGCCGGGTCGATCCGTCCGTCATAGAGCGCGCGGCCGGAAATCGCCCCTTCGAGTTTTTTCGCGTCGGGGAAGGTCATGCGCGCCACGTCGGCGAGCGAGGCGAGGCCGCCGGATGCGATCACCGGGATCGACACGGCGTCCGCCAGCGCGATCGTTGCCTCCCAGTTGATGCCGGCGAGCACGCCGTCGCGGTCGATGTCGGTGTAGATGATCGCGGCGACGCCGGCGCCCTCGAATTTTTTCGCCAGTTCGACGGCACCGAGCGACGAGGCCTCGGCCCAGCCTTCGACCGCCACCTTGCCGCCCTTGGCATCGATGCCGACGGCGATCCGGCCGGGAAAGCGGCGGCAGGCCTCCTTCACCAGCTCGGGATCGCGCACGGCGACGGTGCCGAGGATGACACGGGCCAGGCCCTTCTGCAGCCACGCCTCGATCTGCGCCATGGTGCGGATGCCGCCACCGAGCTGCACCGGGTTTTTCGTCGCCTTCAGGATCGCCTCGACGGCCGCGCCGTTGCGGCTCTCGCCGGCGAACGCCCCGTCGAGGTCGACGACATGCAGCCACCGGAATCCCTGGGCTTCGAACGCCCGTGCCTGCGCCGCCGGATCCTCGTTGTAGATGGTGGCGGTCGCCATGTCGCCGAGCTTCAGGCGGACACACTGGCCGTCCTTCAGGTCGATGGCGGGAAACAGGATCTTGGCGGTCATGGCGCCCACCTGAGGAAATTCCCGATCAGCGCCAGGCCGAGCGCCTGGCTCTTTTCGGGATGGAACTGGGTGCCGGCCATGTTGTCGCGCGCCACGGCGGCCGTCACCTGCCCGCCATAGCCGGTCGTGGCCAGCACGTCGGCCGGGTTGGCGGCGGCCAGGTGATAGGAATGGACGAAATAGGCGTGCAGCCCGTCCGGCCCGGCTGGAATGCCGGCAAGCAGCGGATGGGCACGGCGGGGGTCGAGCGTGTTCCAACCGATCTGCGGGATCTTCAGCGCCGGATCGTCCGGGGTCATCTCCACCACGTCGCCGTCGATCCAGCCGAGGCCCTCGGTGACGGTCTTTTCCAGGCCGCGCGAGGCCATCAGCTGCATGCCGACGCAAATGCCGAGGAATGGCCGGCCGCGGCCGCGCACCGCCTCGTCCAGCGCGTCGATCATGCCGGGCAGGGCGGCGAGCCCGGCCTTGCAATCGGCATAGGCCCCGACGCCCGGCAGCAC
>JBATNB010000155.1:0-3524 GCA_049290135.1 Rhizobiaceae bacterium | reverse complement strand
GAATTGCGCCGCGCCCATGGCAAGGCCGGTCGTCCAGGACACAGCGCCGGCCAAAAGGAACACCGCGAACGCGCCGATATTGGAGGAGAAGTTGAGCAGCTTCGTATGCGCCGTCGCCTTGAGCAGGCCGAACCCGGCGAGCGCGACGAAACCGAGCATGAAGAAGGATCCGGTGCCCGGTCCGAACACGCCGTCATAAAAGCCGATGGCCGGGACGAAGCCGAACGTGAAGGCGGGGATCGACAGGCGACGGTGCCGGTCGAAATCCGACAGGTTCCGCTTGAGGGCGAAATAGAGCGCGATGGCCACCAGCAGGACCGGCAGCGCCGCCTTCAGCCAATCGCCCGGCACGCGGCTGGCGACCATAGCGCCCAGGGCCGCGCCAAGGCCGGACATGGCCGCCTGCCCGGCTTGCGCGCGCAAATCCACGAGGCCCTTGGCGGCATAGGCGATGGTGGCCGAACCTGCCCCGAACAGGCTCTGCAGCTTGTTGGTGCCGAGCGCGGCGACCGGCGGAAAGCCGGCGAGAATCAGGGCCGGGACGGTGATCAGGCCGCCGCCGCCGGCGATGGAATCGATGAAGCCCGCCACGAATGCGGCGAGCGCGAGCAGGAGGATGATATCGATGGACGGCTCGAACATGGCGGATGACGCCATGCAGCACGATCCCCCGACGCGGTGCAAGGGCGCATGGACTTGGACGGTAAAAAAGGCCAGAATCACAAGGCAATGCCGGCGTGATGGAGCACAGGATGCAAGAAGGTCTCTTTGCCAAGCTGCGCGCGCTGTTCGAGGGCGAATCGGCGGTGCGGAAGATCGTCCAGGACCCCGCGACATCGGCCGAGATCCTCCTGCTCATGCGCCTGGTGCTGGCCGACGGCGTAGCCGAGGGCGCGGAACTCGATGCGCTGAAACGCATCTGCGGCGACGTGTTCGGCCTGCATGGCGGCGATTTCGAAGAAGTGATGACCTACCTGGAAAATTACGGCTACGAGACCAGCGGCACGCAGGCCGCGGCATTGTTTGCCGAACTGCCGGAAGACCGGCGCAAGCGCCTGCTCCAGCACATGATCATCATTGCCAAGGCCGATCGGACGATCGACAAGCGCGAAGTGCAGTTGATCGCGCGCGCCGGGCAGATCCTCGGCCTCGATCCGCGCGCGCTCATCGGGCAGGCGCACGGGTCCTGAGGGCGGGCCGGTCGGTTCGACGCCGCCGGAGCGGCGCTACTTGATCCTGCGGTAGTGATCCGGGTGCACCATGTGGTCGACGACGTCGCTGACATGGTCCATGTGCAGCTGGTGCAGGAACCCGTGCACGCTGGCCGGCTTGTGCGCCTCGTCATGGTCGGGGTGGTAGACCAGCAGCATCAGGATCGCGCCGGCCAGGCCGGCGATCGCGCAAATCGAGAACGCCAGGGGGAAATTCCCCATGTCGCCGAGCATGCCGCCGAGCAGAGGCCCGACAACGCCGCCGACCCCATAGGACAGGAACACGAACGGATAGTTCTGGCCGACCCGGTCGGTGCCGAAAAGATCGGCCGTGACGGTCGGAAACAGCGCGAAATTGCCGCCGAAATTGAAGCCGATCAGCATGGCGCCGAGATAGAGAAGATATTCGTTGCCGGCCATCGAGGTGAAGGCGAAGAGGAACAGCGCCTGCGTCGCGGTCATGACGGTGACGGAGCGGCGGCGGCCGATCCAGTCGCTGAGCGTTCCCCAGGCAATGCGGCCGGCACCGTTGGCCAGGCTAAAGAATACCGCCATTGCCGTGCCGGCGATGGCGCTCGCCTCGGCGGCGCTGTAGCCCTCCGCCTGCAGCGCCTCCATCGGGTAGAGCTTCATCAGGCCGATCGACATCAACCCGGCGCCGGCGCTGACGGCGAAGGTGAGGAACACCAGATAGAATTGCGGCGTGCGCAGCATTTCCCCGACGGAGAAATTCTCGCCGCCCTTGGCGGCCGCCGGCGTCGTCGCGACGAAGCCGTCGGGCACCCAGCCTTTCGGCGGCATGACCATCCAGATGCTGCCGAGCAGCGTCAGGACCGCGAACAGGACGCCGTAGATGGCGAAGGTTCCGGCCAGGCCGTGGTTGGCGATCAGGTTTCCCCATTCGCCGGCAAGCTTCACCCAGCCCATGGCGCCGAAACCGAAGCCGGCGACGGCAAGGCCGGTGATCAGGCCCTTGCGGTCGGGAAACCAGCGCATGCCGACGGCGATCGGCACCACGTAGCCGATGCCGATGCCGGCGCCGCCGATCAGGCCGATGCCGACCAGCACCGGCCAGAAGGCGGTGCCGCCCATAAACCCGGCGAAAAGATATCCGGTGCCGAGCAGCAGTCCGCCGGCGGCGGCGAGCTTGCGCGGTCCGAGCCTGCCGAGCGCGCGCCCGGCAAAGACCATGACCGTGGCGAATGTGAGCAGCCCGACCGCGAAGACGATCTGCGTCTCCAGGCCGGTCCAGCCGGAATCCTTGAGCGCCGGCGTGAATACCGACCAGGCGTAGATGGCGCCGAGACTGACCTGGATGAGCAGGGCGCCGGCGACGACCAGCCAGCGATTGACGATGCGTTCAGCGGGCAAGGCAGATATCTCCGGCCAGGGATCGGGAGCCATGCGGCGATCCGCGATCCGGTGTTGTGCGCGCCCCGGCCGCCAGCCGGCATGCGGTGGAATCGGGACACCCCTGACAAGGGCCTCGACCCTAGTCGAAAGCCGCGCCCCGGCGCAACACGGGCCGGCTATTGCGCCAGGCGGCGGCGGAGCGAACGCTCCAGTTCGGGCGCGGCGGCGACGATTTCGCGACCGGCTTCGGATTGCGGCCGGGCGAGCACCTCCGCCGTGCGGCCACGCTCGACGATCCTTCCGTGCGACATCACCAGGACGTCGTCGGAGATGGCGCGGGCGACATGCAGGTCGTGGGTGATGAACAGGCAGGCGATGCCGAGGCGGGCGTTGAGATCGGCGAACAGGTCGAGGATCTGCGCCCTGATGGAGACATCGAGCGCGGAGACCGGTTCGTCGGCGACAATGAGATCGGGGCGGTTGATGAGCGCGCGGGCGATGGAGATGCGCTGGCGCTGGCCGCCAGAGAACTCGTGCGGGTATTTGTCGAGGTCCGACGGCTGCAGCCCGACCTCGTGCAGGGCGGCGGCGGCCCGCTCGCGCCGCTCCGCCGCGCTCACCGGCGCATCGAGGAGGTGAAGCGGTTCGGTCACCAGCCGCTCGACGCGATGGCGCGGATCGAAGGAGCCGTAGGGGTCCTGGAAGACGATGCCCATGCGGCGCCGGGCCGAGCGCAATTCCTCCGCGTGGCGGCCGGAGACGCTTTCGCCATCGATGCGGATTTCGCCCTCGCTGGGGGAATCCAGCGCAAGGATCATGCGCGCCAGCGTGGACTTGCCGCAGCCGGACCGCCCGACCAGGGCGAGCGTGCGGCCGCGATCGAGATCGAAGGAGACACCGTCGACGGCGCGCGTGGCGGCACCGCGGCGGAACAGGCCCATGCGCGGCCCGGGATAGGTG
>JBATNB010000154.1:0-1536 GCA_049290135.1 Rhizobiaceae bacterium | reverse complement strand
CGCTCCAGCACGGCGCCGAGGCGCCCGGCGCGGCCGGCCAGTTCGCCGTGGCGTTCCAGGAGTTCGGCGACCTTGCGCTCCATGAGCTGCTGGTCGAGCAATTGCCGCGAGGTGATGCGGTCGACCTGCGTGCGCAGGGCCGAGATGCGATCCTCGTAGGCCTGCTGGAGGCGGGCGCTATGGGCGACCGAGGCACTCAGCAGGTCATCGCGCATGACAAGGTAGGAGGTGGCCAGCAGGTAGCCGATCGCGGCCGCCGCGAACGCCGAGCCGACAAGCGCCGACAGCCACGGCCTGACCGTGAAATGCCGGATTTCGTTGCCGCGGGCGATGATGACGGTGTGGGGCTCCTTGCGTTTTCCGAAAACTGCGGAGGAACGGGACGCGCTGACCATACGTTTCTTCCTGCGTGGGCGACGGCCGGAAACAAGGCCGACGACAAGCCGGAATTACA
Organism: Rhizobiaceae bacterium; assembly: GCA_049290135.1. Lineage (GTDB taxonomy): Bacteria > Pseudomonadota > Alphaproteobacteria > Rhizobiales > Rhizobiaceae > JADJTR01. The sequence continues at coordinate 1,082 of JBATNB010000154.1, read as the reverse complement.
CATCATTAAGGTTAACGAACGCTTGCGTGTTTCGCCGGATGCACCATTACGGGGGTCAACCCGGCGCCCGCGCCGCCTCCAGCACCTCGGCGGCGTGATCGGGCACCGACACCTTGCGCCAGACACGGGCGACGCGGCCGTCGGCATCGATGAGGAAAGTCGATCGCTCGACCCCCATGTACTTGCGGCCATACATGCTTTTCTCCACCCACACGCCATAGGCGGCCAGCGTGTCCCTGGCCTCGTCGGCGGCGAGGTCGAAGGTCAGCCCGTGCCTGGCGCGGAACTTGTCGTGGCTTTTCACGCTGTCGGGGGAGAGGCCGACAATGACGGCGCCGGCGGCGGCGAAGGCATCGCGCAGGGATTCGAAATCGAGCGCCTCGCGGGTGCAGCCGCTGGTGTCGTCCTTCGGATAGAAATACAGCACCACCTTGCGGCCCTTCAGGGCGGACAGGCGAAGGGTTCCGCCGCCGGCGGCGGGAAGGTCGAAATCGGGGGCGAGGGCGCCCCGGTCCAGCTGTTCGGTCATACGGATGCCCTTGTTTGATGGTCTTGGCGTCTGCGCGCGGTGACATTGGGCCGCGACAAACCATATAGTCACCGCGGGCCACGGGGTCCAACGGCGGACAAAGGGAAAAACCGGGGACTTGCACGAACCACGCGCCAGACACGAAAAGGTCAGGTTCCGGCGGAGCGATCACGCACCGCTGGTCAACCTGCCGTCTTCCGTGTTCTACGAAAAGACGCGCAGGATGCGCCTGCGCCGGGTGTTTCGCATGCTTGCCTTTGGCTCGATCACCTTCGCGGTCCTGCTGGCGCTGGCCTTCGGCGGCGCCGTGGCGTTCCTGCGCTACGGCATCACCGAGACCCGCCTGGCGGGCGCCATGGAATCCCAGCTCGGCGCCATGCTCGGCCGCCCGGTCACGGCGCGGATGTCGCCGCCCGATGTCACGTTCGACGGCTGGCGCTTCGTCGCCATCGCGGTGCCCGGCATCGAACTGACTGACCGCGCCAGCGGATCATTGCTGGCCAATGCCGGGACGCTGCGGTTTTCCGTCGACCTGCCATCGCTGGCGTTGGGG
>JBATNB010000153.1:0-1848 GCA_049290135.1 Rhizobiaceae bacterium | reverse complement strand
GCAGAAGCGCAACTGGCGCCGCCGCAGGTCGGTGCGCGCCGCCTGAACGATGCGCGACGCGGCGTCGGGCCGCTCGCCTGCAAGTCCGGCGAAGGGCCGGGATGTCCGGGAGTGGCATGACGCCGGTTCCTCCGTTCGAGAACATGATGCTGAAGATCGGCCGGCTCAGGCCGATCGCGGCATGGATTTTCGACCGGCCGCCGGACCCGGGCGAAATCCTGGTCGGCCTGGCCGCGGCGTCGCGGCGCATCCCGCAATTGCGCCAGCATCTGGTGCGCCGGTTCGGCTGGCATTTCTGGGTGCCGGCCAGGGGTTCGCCCGACGAATTGTTCCGCCACGCCGTGACGCTGGTCGACGACCCGGCATTGCGCGACATCGACGATCTGCGCCGGCTGCTGCAGAAGCTCGACGCCATGCCGTTTCCCGCCGACCGTCCGCCCTGGCGCGCCCTGGTCATTAATGCGGGCGGCGCCGGCCTGCCGGCGCTCGTCTTCCAATGCGAGCACGCGATCGCCGATGGCATTCGCATCGAGCGCATCATGCGCAATTTCGGCGCCTGGGCCGCCGCGGATCGGGAGGCCGGCTCCATGGTCGACCGGATCGCCGCCACGCTCGACCACCGCGCGCTCGCCGACATCCTGGCGCTGCCCGACGAACGCGGAGAAAACCGCCACGACATGGTGCTGACGTTCGCACCGGCCGCAATGCTGCGCCGGGGGCGCAATTCCGGCTCTGCCACCGCCATGATCATCGGCGCCATGGCCGATGCGCTGGCCATGCCCGGCACGCTTGCGCCCGGCGCCATCCGCTCCGGCCTGGCGATGGAACTGATCGGCGAACGCCGTCCCGGATCGCCGTCGGGCAATTTCGTCGCCGCCCAGGCCGTCCCTGCGCAGCCGGCGAATGCCCCGGCCGCGCGTGGCCGGTCATTCCTGTTCTACCTGCTGGCGCGCACCGGCCCTTGGCGCTTCCGGCAGGCCGCCCTGTTTCCGGCAGCGCTGACGCGGATCATTTCCACCTCGTTCTACCGGCGCTTCGACATCGTCGCCTCGGTGATGCCGTCCAGTCGCAAGGGTTCGCAGGTCGGTGCTGCCAGGGCGGACCGCGTCTTCGGCATCGGACCGGTCATCGGCGACACACACGTATCCATGACCGGGTTCTGGAGCCATGGCGATTGCTGCCTGTCCATCAAGCCGGGTCCGGCCATCGCCATATCGTCGCCGGAACTGGCGGACCGCTTTCTCCGGGCGCTTGAAGCCCGGGCCGGGCCGGCCGAAACCGCCGGCGATGGCGCCGCGCCGGGTTGATCCCGGCCGCCCGTTGCCGCTCACGCCTCCGACAGCAGCCAGTCACGCACCCGTTCGGCGTTTTCGCTGAGCGCGTGCGCGCGCGGCCAGACCACATGGAAGGACTGGCCCGTCTCGAGCCGGTGGCCGGTCACCTGCACCAGACGTCCGGCCCCGATCAGCCCGTCCACCAGGTGCCGCCAGCCGAGCGCGACGCCTTCGCCGTCCAGGGCCGCCTGCACCACGGTGACGTACTCGTTGGCGCGAAATCCGCCGCGATAGCGATGCGACGAAACACCGGCGCTCTCCAGCCATTCCTCCCAGCGCGCCGCCGGCCGGTGCGGTTCCTCCAGATGGATGAGGGCATCGACCGGCAGGTCCCGCGGCGCGGCGACGGTGCCGTGCCGCTCGACCCAGGACGGCGAGGCCACCGCCACGATCACCTCGCGCGACAGCGGCGCGGAGGCATAGTCGGGCCACTGCGCCGGATCGCCGCCGCGCACCCCGAGCGGAAACCCCTCGGCAAGAATGTCGAGATCGCGGTCCGACGCATGAAGCCGCA
>JBATNB010000152.1:0-4436 GCA_049290135.1 Rhizobiaceae bacterium | reverse complement strand
GCCTCGCCCGGGTCCGCGATGCCGGGCTGTTCGAGGGCAAGGTGGCGCTGGAGCAGCGCCGGCCGGTGCTGTGCGCGGCGACGCGCGGCGGAGAGCGCTGGGAATTCGCCGATCCCTACACGTTCGGTCCGGTGCTCGGGCCGATGGATGACTATTTCATCGCCGAAGGCTCGCACCTGCGGCTGTTCGACCGGCTCGGCGCCCACCCGCTGCGCCACGAGGACGCCGACGGCGTGCATTTCGCCGTCTGGGCGCCGAATGCCACGCGCGTCTCCGTCGTCGGCGATTTCAACGACTGGGACGGCCGGCGCCACGTGATGCGCCGCCGCGCCGACATCGGCGTATGGGAAATTTTCCTTCCCGGCGTCGGTCCGGGCGCCCGCTACAAGTACGAGATCGCCGGCCCCGATGGCACGGTGCTGCCGCTGAAGGCCGATCCGTTCGCGTTCGCCAGCGAAATGCGGCCCGATACCGCCTCCATCGTCGCCTCCGCCGCGCCGTTCGCATGGACGGACGCCGACTGGATGGCCAGGCGCGCCGACCACGATCACCGCCGCGCGCCGATGTCGATCTACGAGGTCCATGCCGGTTCGTGGCAGCGCGGCGAGAATGGTCGCTTCCTCACCTGGGACGAATTGTCGGAACGGCTGATCCCGCATGTCGTCGACATGGGCTTCACCCACATCGAGTTCCTGCCGGTCGCCGAGCATCCCTACGATCCGTCCTGGGGCTACCAGACCACCGGGCTCTACGCCCCGACCGCGCGCTTCGGCCCGCCGGAGGGCTTCGCCCGCTTCGTCGACCGCGCCCACGACGCCGGCATCGGCATCATCCTGGACTGGGTTCCCGCCCATTTCCCCACCGATGCGCACGGCCTGGCGAAGTTCGACGGCACCGCGCTCTACGAGCATGCCGACCCGCGCCAGGGCTTCCACCCCGACTGGAACACCGCGATCTACAATTTCGGCCGCCGCGAGGTCGCCGCCTTCCTCGTCAACAACGCGCTGTTCTGGGCCGAGCGCTTCCATGTCGACGGGCTGCGCGTCGATGCCGTCGCCTCGATGCTCTACCTCGATTATTCCCGCAAGGACGGCGAGTGGATCCCCAACGAGAAGGGTGGCCGGGAAAACCTCGGCGCCATCGATTTCCTGCAGGCCGCCAACCGTGCCGTCTATGGCGCCAATCCCGGGTTCGTCACCATCGCGGAGGAATCCACCGCCTGGCCGGCAGTGTCGCGGCCGGTGCACGAAGGCGGGCTCGGCTTCGGGTTCAAGTGGAACATGGGCTTCATGCACGACACGCTGCGCTACATGGCGCGCGAGCCGATCCACCGCATCTGGCACCATGAAGACCTGACCTTCGGCCTGCTCTACGCCTTCTCGGAGAATTTCGTCCTGCCGCTCAGCCATGACGAGGTCGTGCACGGCAAGGGATCGATGCTCAACAAGATGGCCGGCGACGACTGGCAGAAATTCGCCAACCTGCGCGCCTATTACGGGCTGATGTGGGGCTACCCGGGCAAGAAGCTGCTGTTCATGGGCCAGGAGTTCGCCCAGCGCGCCGAATGGAGCGAGGAGCGCGCGCTCGACTGGGGCCTGTGCGCCCACCTGCCGCATTCGGGCATGAAGCACCTGGTCTCCGACCTCAACCACGCCTACCGCGCCCTTCCCGCCTTGCACGCGCGCGACTGCGAGGAAGACGGGTTCGGCTGGTCGATCGTCGACGATCGCCAGAACTCGGTGTTTGCCTGGCTGCGCAAGGCGCCAGGCGCCCCGACCGTGCTGGTCATCGCCAACCTCACCCCGGCGCTGCGCACCGGCTACCGCGTCCCGGTCCCGGCCGGCGGGCACTGGGCGGAGCGCATCAACACCGACGCCAACCAGTATGGTGGGTCGGGCGCTGGCAATCTGGGCGGCGTTGACGCACATCATGGCGAAAACGGCCGCGCCTGGCTCTCCTTGACGCTGCCGCCATTGGCCACTCTTTATTTCGAGCACTGCGGTTGAACGCCTGTCCATCGGGAGGAACGACATGAACGGCAAACGCATCCAGCCCCTCGCGCGCGAGGCGATGGCCTATGTGCTGGCCGGGGGACGGGGCAGCCGCCTGATGGAACTGACCGACACGCGCGCCAAGCCCGCGGTCTATTTCGGCGGCAAGAGCCGGATCATCGACTTCGCGCTGTCGAACGCGCTCAATTCCGGCATCCGCCGCATGGGCGTGGCCACGCAATACAAGGCGCATTCGCTGATCCGCCACCTGCAGCGCGGCTGGAACTTCCTGCGCCCGGAACGTAACGAAAGCTTCGACATCCTGCCGGCAAGCCAGCGCGTGTCGGAGACGCAGTGGTATCTCGGCACCGCCGACGCGGTCTACCAGAACACCGACATCATCCTGTCCTACGATCCGAAGTTCATCGTGATCCTGGCCGGCGACCACATCTACAAGATGGACTACGAACTGATGTTGCAGCAGCACGTCGACACCGGCGCCGACGTGACCATCGGGTGCCTGGAGGTGCCGCGCGCCGAGGCGACCGGCTTCGGCGTCATGGCGGCGGACAAGAAGGACCGCATCACCGCCTTCGTGGAGAAGCCCAGGGATCCGCCGCCGATGCCGGACAATCCGGACAAGTCGCTGGCCTCGATGGGCATCTATGTCTTCGAGACGCGGTTCCTGCTGGAATTGCTGCGCGAGGACGCCGCCGACCCCAACTCCGAGCATGATTTCGGCAAGGACATCATCCCGGCGCTGGTCAAGGGCGGCAAGGCCGTGGCGCATCGCTTCACCCGGTCCTGCGTGCGCTCCAGCAAGGAGGCGGAAGCCTACTGGCGCGACGTGGGAACCGTCGACGCCTACTGGGAGGCGAACATCGACCTGACCGACGTGGTGCCCGAGCTCGATCTCTACGACAAGGACTGGCCGATCTGGACCTATGCCGAGATCAAGCCGCCGGCGAAATTCGTCCATGACGAGGACGGGCGCCGCGGCCAGGCCATCTCCTCGCTGGTCTCGGGCGATTGCATCATCTCCGGCGGCGCGCTGCGCCGGTCGCTGATCTTCACCGGCGTGCGGGTGAATTCCTGGTCGAGCCTCAACGAGGCCGTCGTCCTGCCCGAATGCGTCATCGGCCGCGGCGCGCGGCTGTCGAAGGTGGTGCTCGACCGCGGCGTCATCATTCCCGAGGGCCTGGTCGTCGGCGAGGACCCGGTGCTTGACGCCGACCGTTTCCGCCGCACCGAGCGGGGGGTCTGCCTCATCACGCAGCCCATGATCGACCGCCTGGAGGCATGACGCATTGAAGCTCCTGTCGATCGCGTCGGAGGTCTTCCCTCTGGTCAAGACCGGTGGCCTGGCCGACGTCGCCGGCGCGCTGCCGGCCGCGCTTGCCCGATACGGCATCGAGACCCGCACGCTGCTGCCCGGCTATCGCGGCGTGATGGCGAGGATCGGCAAGGCCAGGCCGGTGCACCAGTGGACAAGCCTGTTCGGCGGTCCGGCGCGTCTCCACACGCTGGCATCCGACGGGCTCGACCTCCTGGTTCTCGACGCGCCGCATCTCTTCGACCGGCCGGGCGGCCCCTACGCCGACGAGAACGGCCGCGACCACGCCGACAACTGGATGCGGTTCGCCGCGTTCTCGCGCGCCGCCGCCGACATCGCCGCCGGCGCGCTGGCGTCCTTCGTCCCCGACATCGTCCAGGCCCATGACTGGCAGGCCGCGCTGGCGCTGGCCTACATGAAATACGATGGCTGCCGGACGCCGGGCATCATCACCATCCACAATCTGGCGTTCCAGGGCCAGTTCGGCCTGGACGTGTTTCCCGCTCTCGGCCTGCCGCCGGAGGCCGCCGGCATCGACGGCGTGGAATATTATGGCGGCGTCGGCTTCCTCAAGGCCGGCATGAACGCCGCCCGCGCCATCACCACCGTGTCGCCCACCTACGCCGCCGAGATCCGCACGCCGGCGTTCGGCATGGGCCTGGAAGGCCTCGTCAACGCGCGCGTCGATGTGCTCCACGGCATCGTCAACGGCATCGACACCGAGCATTGGAACCCGGCCGCCGATCCGCATATTCCGGCGCAATTCTCGGCGGCGAACCTGAAGGCGCGCGCCCGCAACCGCGTCGCGCTGGAGGAGCGGTTCGGCCTCACGCCGGAAGGGTTCATCGTCGCCATCGTTTCGCGGCTGACCTGGCAGAAGGGCATGGATGTCCTGGCCGGCGCGCTCGACACGCTGGTCGGCGCCGGCATCCGTTTCGCCGTCCTCGGTTCGGGCGAGCCGATGATCGAGAGCGCCTTTCTGGCCGCCGCGGCGCGCCACAAGGGACGCATCGGCGTGGCGACCGGCTACAACGAGCCGCTGGCCCACCTCATCCAGGCCGGCGCCGACGCGGTGCTGGTGCCGTCGCGCTTCGAGCCGTGCGGCCTGACCC
>JBATNB010000151.1:0-4133 GCA_049290135.1 Rhizobiaceae bacterium | reverse complement strand
GGCCGAGACCGCCGGCATCGCCCTCATGGCGCTGGTCCGCGGCGCCGACTACGAGATCTATTCCCGGCCCGAGCGCCTGAAACGCGGAGAAGACGCCGATGTCGCCTGAAAAGCTCGTGCGCATGGCCAACCAGATCGCCGCCTTCTTCACCTCCATGCCGAGGGAGGAAGCCGTTGCCGGCGTGGCCGAGCACATCACCAATTTCTGGGAACCGCGCATGCGCGCGGCCCTGTTTGCCGTGCTGGAGTCCGGCGGCGAGAATCTCGATCCGCTGGTGCGCGAAGCCGCGCCGCGCATCCGCCGCCCGGCGGCCTGAGCGATACGCGGCTTCATTCCATTCAACGAAACGCGATCTTAAGGGTTGCTTGCTACGCCTGCTGTCGGAATGCAGGGGTGTCGCATGCCGTTTTTGTCCTTCGCCAACCGGTTCACACCATGGTTTGACCGGGCTACCGGCGCGGCCGGGCTCAAGACCCGGGTCCGGCGGCAGCTGGTCGCCGACCAGCTCGATACGATCTACCGGCTGCTGCCGGCGCTCGCAATCGTGTCCACCCTGGTGGTGTGCATCCTGCTGACAGCGGCCTACGGGCAGCAGCGCTACGGCGTGATTGTTGCCTGGTCGATCGCCCAGTTCGTCGCCATGGCCTACGGCCTGTCCAGCGGCATGCCGCGCGACCTGTCCACTTCACTGGCCGGCAAGGGCCCGTCGGTGCGCGCCATCGGCATTGTCGTGTTCGCCTTCGTGCTCGGAACGCTGTGGGCGGTCGTGCCGTTCCTCATGGGCTATGCCGGGTTCTACGGCCTGACGCTGGTGACGCTGCTGGCCTCGGTCGGGGCGCTCTGCGTCGGCGGGTTCGTCTTCGCCGCCTATCCGCCGGCCGCCGTTGCCTACCTGCTGCCGACCCTGGCCGGGGCCCAGGCGGTCTCGTCCTTCGTGCCCGAACGCGGCACCTCGGCGCTTGTCGCCGTGACCCTGGTTTCCTTCGCCGCCCTCATCGCGCTCGTCTCCGTGCGCCAGACCCGGCTGCTCGTGGCGCATCTGCGTACCGAATCGACCATCCGCGACCAGCGCAATGTCATCAGCCTGCTGCTGCGCGAGTTCGAGGAGAATTCGGCCGACTGGCTCTGGGAGTTCGATGCCGCCGGCATGATCGACCGCGTGTCGGACCGCTTCGGCACCAAGCTCGGCGGCACCGAGCATGTTCGCGGCCGCGACTTCCTCGAATTCATGCGCGATATCAGCATTGGCGACGGCGCGGCGCACAACGAACTGGCCGCCGACATCGCCGATCGGCGCGCCTTCAACGACCGCAGCATCCAATTGCGCACCGCCGATGGCGACCGCTGGTGGCGGCTTGCCGGGAAGCCGGTCTATGACGAGGCCGGCGCCTACGCCGGCTATGTCGGCATCGCGTCCGACGTGACCGCCGAAACCATCGCCGAACGCCGGATCGCATTCCTGGCGCACAATGACTCGCTGACCGGCCTGATGAACCGCACCCGCTTCAACGAATTGCTCGGCTCCGCGGTCGCCCGCCTCGAACGCTACGGCACGCCGTTCGCCGTGCTCTATCTCGACTTCGACGACTTCAAGGCGATCAATGACGGGCTTGGCCACCTGACCGGCGACCGGCTGCTTTCGCAGGCGGCAAGGCGGATCAAGGCGGCGCTGCGCGACAGCGACATCGTCGCGCGGCTGGGCGGCGACGAATTCGCCGCGATCCTGACCGGCGTGTCGCGCCGCGACGATATCGAGCCGATTGCCGCGCGGATGGTGCGCGACATCTCCACGCCCTACGAGATCGACGGACAGTCGCTGACGATCGGGGTGTCGATCGGCATCGCCATCGCCCCGCAGGATGGCGCCGCCGCCGAGCAGTTGCTTCGCCACGCCGACCTCGCCCTTTACCGCGCCAAGACCACGGGGCGCTTGCGTCACTGCTACTTCGAGGCGCAGATGGACAATGAGGTGCGCGAACGGCGCCTCATGGAGACGGAGCTGCGCGAGGCCATCGCCGGCGGCCAGCTGGCGCTCAACTACCAGCCGCTGGTGTCGGCCGACAGCGGATGCCCCATCGGCTTCGAGGCGCTGGTGCGCTGGAACCATCCGGTGCGCGGCGCCATCGGCCCGTCCGTCTTCATTCCGCTGGCCGAACAGTCGGGGCTGATCAGCGGCATCGGCGACTGGTCGATCCTGCGCGCCTGCCGCGAGGCGGTGTCATGGCCGCAATCGCTGTTCGTCGCCGTCAATCTGTCGGCGCGGCACTTCCAGGGCTCCGACATCGTGTCCGTCGTTCGCGACGCGCTTGCCGAGACCGGGCTGGCCGCCGGCCGGCTCGAGATCGAGATCACCGAAAGCCTGCTGCTTGAGAATCCCGACCAGGTGATCGTGAAGCTGCGCGCGCTGAAGGCGCTCGGCGTGACCATCGCGCTCGACCATTTCGGCACCGGCTATTCGAGCCTGTCCTACCTGCTGAAATTCCCCTTCGACAAGATCAAGATCGACAAGTCCTTCGTCGATGCGCTGGCGGTGGATCCCGCCGCGCATGACATCCTGCGCACCATCGCGACACTCGGCCGGACGCTGAACATGCAGGTGACGGTCGAGGGCGTCGAAACGCACGAGCAGATCGAGGCGCTGCGCGACCTGTCGCTGGACTTCATGCAGGGCTATTATTTCGCCCGACCGCTCGATCAGGCCGGTCTTGCTGCCTACCTTCTGAAGAACCTGAGCGACAAGTCGCGCGATCAGGCGAAGCCGGCCCGGGCGTTGCGCGTCGTGAGCTGACCGGGGCCGTCAGCGCGCCGGCTGGATCCGCTCCAGCCAGGCGATCGCATTGTCGATGTCCCGCGGATTGGCCGCGATCTCCGGCATGTCCGGGTGGCCGGTGATGATGCCCTCGGCCAGGGCTTCCTCCAGCGCCTCGGGCGGGTAGCTTCCGCCGAGATCGCGGAAGGCCGGCGCCTGCGCCAGCGGACTGTCACCCTGCGTGCCCGTGGCATGGCAGGCGCCGCATTGGGCATCCAGGTAGGCCAGGCCCGCATCCGCGTCCGCCGCCACGGCCGTCGCGGCGAACAGGATGAAGCCGAAGCCGGCGATGGCGCGAATCATGGTCGTGTCTCCCCGCCGCGTTCCATGCCGCCTGGGCGTGCGTCCCGTCAATCGGCGCGTCAGAGTTCCTTGGTCGCCAGCACCACGCCCGGCTCCTCCGCGATCGAACGGATGCGGAAGTCCATGCGGCGGATGAACTCGAGCATGCGGGTGTTTTCGGCCAGGACATAGCCGGAGAGCCGCTTCAGTCCCTCGGCGCGGGCATATTCGATGAGAATGTCCATCAGCACGCTGCCGATGCCGTGTCCCGACAGGTCCGAGCGCACCAGCACCGCATACTCCGCCGATTCGCGGTCCGGATCGCCGGCCAGCCGCGACACCCCGCACAGTTCGCCGGCCTGGTCGAGCGCGACGAAGGCGATGTCGCGATCATAGTCGAGCTGCGTCAGCCGCACGAGCGCCTCATGGCTGAAATGCCGCCGCGGCGTGAGGAAGCGCATGCGCATGTCCTCCGGCGTCGTGCGGGCGAAGAACGCCGCGTAGAGCGAGACATCCGCCGGCCGGATCGGCCGGAGCCGGTAGCCGACCCCCTCGTCGACCGAAACGGAGCGCTGCCAGTCGGCCGGCCACGGCCGGATCGACAGGTCCCGGTTCGCGCCGGTCTCCTCGATGCGCGCCGGATCGATCGCGATGCGCGCGTCGAGCGCCACGACGCCGTTCTCGTCGGCCCACAGCGGGTTGATGTCGAGGCTGTCGATGCAGGCAAAGTCCACCACCAGCGCCGATACGGTGTTGAGCGCGGCCGTCAGCGCGGCGCGGTCCGCGGGCTTGCGGTCGCGATAGCCCCTCAGCAACCGGCCGACGCGCGTCGCGTCGATCATGTCGCCGCCAAGCACATCGTCGAGCGGCGGCAGGCCGATCGCCGTGTCGTCGAGCGTCTCGACCGCGACTCCTCCGGCACCGAACAGGATCGCCGGGCCGAAGATCGGATCGCGATGCATGCCGACGATGAGTTCGTGCGCGTCGCGCCGCTGGATCATCGGCTGCACCGCGTAGCCGTCCGGCGTGGCGCCTGGCGAC
>JBATNB010000150.1:0-3585 GCA_049290135.1 Rhizobiaceae bacterium | reverse complement strand
GCTCGGCGGCGATGGCGCGCGATTCGTGGATCGCCACCGTGCCCGGCAGCGACCCGGCAAGATCGCGCGCCGCGGCCACGAGCGCCGTTTCGGCCGGGTTCAGGGGCGGTTTCACGCTCATGCCCATGTCAGGCCGCCTCGCCGGTGATCTGCGCGTAGCCTTCCTTTTCCAGCACCAGCGCCAGGCCCTTGTCGCCGGTCTTGATGACCTGGCCCTTGTAGAGCACATGCACCGTGTCGGGCACGATGTGGTCGAGCAGGCGCTGGTAATGGGTGATGACGATCACCGCGCGGTCGGGCGACCTGAGCGCGTTGACGCCATCGGCGACGATCTTGAGCGCATCGATGTCGAGGCCGGAATCGGTCTCGTCGAGCACGCACAGCGTCGGCTCCAGGAGCTTCATCTGCAGGATCTCGGCGCGCTTCTTCTCGCCGCCCGAAAACCCGACATTGAGCGGCCGCTTCAGCATGTCCATGTTCATCGACAGCGACGCGGCGGCCGCCTTCACGCGCTTGAGGAAGTCCGCCACCTTCAGCGGCTCCTCGCCGCGCGCCTTGCGCTGCGCGTTCATCGCCACCTTGAGGAATTCCATGGTGGCGACGCCCGGAATCTCCATCGGGTACTGGAAGGCCAGGAACACGCCCTTGGCGGCGCGCTCGGCGGCATCCATCCCCAGGATGGACTCGCCATTCCACAGGATGTCGCCGTCCGTGACCTCATAGTCCTCGCGCCCGGCAATCACGTAGGAGAGCGTCGATTTGCCCGAGCCGTTCGGGCCCATGATGGCGGCGACCTCGCCCTTGTTCACGGTCAGGTTCAGCCCGCGGATGATTTCCGTGCCGGTGTCGGCGATGCGGGCGTGCAGGTTGCGGATTTCAAGCATGGTTCCCTCATTCCTCGCCGTCGTAATAATCGAGGCTGTTGTCTGTCCTGCCGACATAGCGGATACCGCCGCCGGCCGGGTTGCCCCAGTCGAAGCGGCTGATGGCGGCGAATTTGCCGGAGTCCGGATATTCGACCACCTCGGTGTCTTCCCTGGTGGAGATGCCGAGATATTTGAGCGTGGTCGTGCCGGTGTTGATCAGCTGGTGCGCCTTGTCGGGGCCGCCGGCCGGAGCGGCGCAGACGTCGCCGGCCTTCACTGCGATGCGCTCGGCGCCGAACCGGTACGTCCCCTCGCCCTCGAGGATGACGAACAGTTCGTGGTTGCGGTGATGCACATGGAACGGGAACGCCTTCTGGCCCGGCTCCACCACCGTCAGCATGACGCCAAGCCCGTTCGAGCCGATCCGGTGCGCGAACGGCCCGGTCTTGGCCTTGAACCCCTTGCCGTTGCCCGCCTCGCGCAGCGGCACGTCATCGATGTTCATCACCGGATTCATCGGGTCGGCTCCATTCTTGGCTGCGCCGCCGGCGCTCGCCCCGTCATCCTCGGGCTTGACCCGAGAATCTGCGACGGACGCGGTGATCGAACGCACTCGTCGCCAGGCAACGCCGCGGATCCTCGGGTCAAGCCCGAGGATGACGTCGAATGGGCGCCCGAGGATGACGGCGGGTTGACGACCGGCGACACCGGCGGGAGGTGCGGCCTGTCCATCACCCCACGCTCCCTTCGAGGCTGATGCCGATGAGCTTCTGCGCCTCCACGGCGAACTCCATCGGCAGCTCCTGCAGCACTTCCTTGACGAAGCCGTTGACGATGAGCGCGATGGCCTCCTCCTGCGGGATGCCGCGCTGCATCACGTAGAACAGCTGGTCCTCGGAGATCTTCGAGGTCGTCGCCTCGTGCTCGAGCTTGGCCGAGGCGTTCTTGGCCTCGATGTAGGGCACGGTATGGGCGCCGCACTCGTTGCCGATCAGCAGCGAATCGCAATTGGTGAAGTTGCGCGCCCCGGTCGCCTTGCGGTGCACGCTGACCTGGCCGCGATAGGTATTGTTGGAGCGCCCGGCCGAGATGCCCTTGGAAATGATGCGGCTGATCGTGTTCTTGCCGAGATGGATCATCTTGGTGCCGCTGTCGACCTGCTGGCGGCCGTTCGACACCGCGATCGAATAGAACTCGCCCCGGGAACCTTCGCCGCGCAGGATGCAGGAGGGGTATTTCCAGGTGATCGCCGAGCCGGTCTCCACCTGCGTCCAGGAAATCTTGGAATTCCGGCCGCGGCAGTCGCCGCGCTTGGTGACGAAATTGTAGATGCCGCCCTTGCCGTCCTTGTCGCCCGGATACCAGTTCTGCACGGTGGAATACTTGATCTCCGCATCGTCGAGCGCGATCAGCTCGACGACCGCGGCATGCAGCTGGTTCTCGTCGCGCTGCGGCGCGGTACAGCCCTCGAGGTAGGACACGTAGGCCCCTTCCTCGGCGATGATCAGCGTGCGCTCGAACTGGCCGGTGTTCTTCTCGTTGATACGGAAGTAGGTCGACAGCTCCATCGGGCAGCGTACGCCCCTGGGCACGTACACGAACGAGCCGTCGGTGAAGACGGCGGTGTTGAGCGTGGCGTAGTAATTGTCCGTCGGCGGCACCACGGTGCCGAGATATTGCCGCACCAGGTCCGGATGCTCGCGGATGGCTTCCGAGATCGAGCAGAAGATGACGCCGGCCTTCCTCAGCTCCTCCTTGAAGGTGGTGACCACCGACACGCTATCGAACACGGCATCGACCGCCACGCGCCCGGACTTGTAGATGTTGTCGAGCGCTTCGCCATCGGAAGGCGACGGTTCGCCGGCCTTGCGCACACCGGCCAGGATTTCCTGTTCCTTCAGCGGGATGCCGAGCTTCTCGTAGGTCCTGAGCAGTTCCGGATCGACCTCGGCCAGCGATTTCGGCCCGGTCTGGCCCTTCGGCGCGGCATAGTAGCTGATCGCCTGGAAATCGATGGCCGGATAGTCGACGCGCGCCCAGGTCGGCTCGTCCATGGTCAGCCAGCGCCGATAGGCCTCCAGCCGCCATTCGAGCATCCAGTCGGGCTCGGATTTCTTGTGGCTGATGAAACGGATGATGTCCTCCGACAGGCCGGGAGGGGCCTTGTCGGATTCGATGAGCGTCTCGAAACCGTACTTGTACTGGTCCACGTCAAGGTCGCGGACCTGCTCGATCGTCTTTTCGACGGCAGGCATAGGCGCACTCCATCCACGCCGGGGTCAAGGCCCGGCAGTTGCAGTCGTCTGGCCGAAACCCATAGACGGGTTTCCGCCGCAGCGATAGTCCGGCCTCACGCGGCGCGACGGCGCGCCGCAAGGCCCGCCAGCGCCGCGTCGAAGGCGGCAAGTTCGGCCTCCCCGGTCGACGGACCGATGGAAACGCGCACCGCGCCGAGTTCGCCATCCAGCCCCATCGCGTCGGTCACGTGGCTTCGCCCGGTCTTGCCGGACGAGCAGGCCGCTCCGGCCGATACCGATACGCCGGAAAGATCGAAGGCGATCTGCGCGGTCTCCGCCTTCACGCCGGGAAGCTGGAAGGCAAGCGTGTTGCACAGCCGCGGCGCCCTATGCCCGAGGATCAGCGCATCCGGCAGGCGCGCGCCCACCGACGCGGCGAACCGGTCGCGCAGCGCCGAAATCCGCGGCGCATCGGCCAGATC
>JBATNB010000149.1:0-26476 GCA_049290135.1 Rhizobiaceae bacterium | reverse complement strand
CGGGACCGGCGGCGGCGGTCGCGGCGGCGGCGCGGGTGGCGGCGGCGGCGAAAACCTCGCATTCTGATGACCGACGTTTCGCTGATCCTCGCCAAGCAGTCCGCCATGGAGGCCATGCGGTCGCCGTGGGAAAACCACTGGGCCGAGGTCGCCGAACGCATCCTGCCGCGTCAGGACGACTTCTTCGGGCGCCGGCAACAGGGCGAGAAGCGCACGGCGAAGGTGTTCGACTCGACGGCGATCTACGCCGTAGAGCGGTTCGCCGCGATCATGGAAAGCATCCTCACTCCGCGCACTCAGCTTTGGCACAAGATCAAGCCTAAGGGCGTCGGCGAGGGTGACGGCGGGCCTATCGGCGAGTGGTTCGACACGGTGAACCAGCGGCTCTACGATCTCCGCTATTCGCCGCGCGCCGCGTTCGCCAGCAACGCCCATGAGGGCTATATGGGGCTGGGCGTGTTCGGCACGTCGGCGATGTATTGCGCCAGCGCTCCGGGTGCGCCGCTGTGGTATCGGCTCTGCCACCTGAGCGAGATTTTCTTCGCCGAGGACGCCTGGGGCCGCATCGACACCGTGCATCGGAAATACACGATGACGGCGCGGCAGGTCGTCCAGTCGTTCCCGCGCGAGCGTATCCCGGCCAAGGTTATCGATCTTGCCGACAAGAAGCCCGACACCGCTGAAATCGTCTGCCTGCATTGCACGTCGCCGAACCCGGCACCGGTCGAGGGCCGCGAGGATGCCGAGGGGATGCCGTGGCGCTCGGTCTACGTGCTGCCGGAGTATTCGGCGATTGTGGATGAGGGCGGCTTCTGGTCCTTCCCCTGGCTGGTGTCGCGCTACGTCACGGCGCCGCGCGAGATTTACGGCCGTTCGCCTGGCATGTCGGCGCTGGCTGATGTCAAGATGCTGAACGAGGCGGCGAAGTCGCGGGCGAAGTCGTGGCACTACGCCAACGATCCGAGCCTGCTGATGGCGGACGACGGCGTGCTGACGCCGCTGAATGTCCGGCCCGGCGCGCTGATCGGCGGCGGCATCGATGAAAACGGCCGGCCGCGCGTGGTGCCCCTGCAAAACGGCGCGCGCCTGGACATCGATCAGGCGATGACCGATCAAATCCGCTCTGGCATCAACGACGCGTTCCTGGTGAGCCTGTTTCAGATCCTTGTGGACGGGCCGAAGATGACGGCGACCGAGGTTCTGGAGCGGGCACGGGAAAAGGGCGCGCTGATGACGCCTGTCATGGGCCGCCAGCACAGCGAGTTTCTTGGCCCGATGATCGAGCGGGAGATTGACCTTCTCGCCCGGGCGAACCTGTTGCCGCCGCCCCCGCCTGAACTGATGGAAATGGGCGGCGAGTATGAGATCGAATACAAGTCGCCGCTGAGCAACGCCGCGCGGGCCGAGGACGCGCTGTCGGTGCAACGCATGATGGCGCAGCTCGAACCGCTTCTTGCGGTGCAGCCTGACGTGTTCGACCTGATAGACGGCGATGAGGTGGTCCGCGTCACTCACAACGCGAACGGGGTGCCGAACCGCATCCTACGGACGGGCGAGGAAGTCGATGCGATCCGCGAGCGGCGTGCGCAACAGCAAGCGATGCAGGCCGCGATGCAGGCCGGCCCTGCTGCGGCGCAGACTGTTTCCGGACTTAGCAAGGCGATGGCGTGAGCATTTTCAGCCGCCTTCGACTGAAGCGTGACGCCTATATCGACGCGTTTCGCGGACCGTCCGGCGAGCGGGTGCTTAAGGATCTGGCTCGGTTCTGCCGGGCGGCAACAAGCACCTATGACGACGATCCGAGGCGCCATGCCTTCCGAGAGGGCAGGCGCGAGGTCTGGTTGCGTATCCAGACGATGTTGAACCTGCCCGATAGTCGGGTGAGGGAACTGAGCGAGGCAGAACCTGATGAGTGAAGCGGCAAGCGTGCTGGCCGGGCCTAGCCCGACAACCGGCGCGGAAGCGACGACGGGACAAGCTGCGGCCCCTGTCGAGACTGTGACGCAGGCCCCGGAAGGGTTGCCGGAGTGGGCGAAGGATTTCAGCCCTGCGGCGCAGAGCGTCATTGCGGCGAAGAAATGGGCGAAGCCTGAGCAGGCGGTGGAGTCATACGCCAATCTCGAAAAGCTGCTTGGCGGCGACAAGATCGCGCTGCCGAAGGATGAAAACGATCCGGCGTGGGCTGATGTCTGGAAGAAGCTCGGTGCGCTGGAGAAGCCTGACGAATACGCCGGAATGGTGAAGCCGGCCGAGGGCGTGCCTGACCTGGACCCCGGCTTTGTCGGGGCGATGAGCGACCTGGCGGCCAAGGCACGGCTGACGCCGGCACAGTGGAACACGCTGGTCGCGGGCTATCAGGAACTGAGCAAGGCGGCTGCGGCCGAAGAGGCGGCGGGGCCTGACATCGACGCCGAGTTCGCGGCGTTCAAGGCAAAGCTGGGCGCGAAGGCGGATGCGTTTATCGCGGACGCGCAGCGCGCTGGCATGGCCGTGAACATGACGGCTGAGGAAAGCGCCACGCTGATGAGCGCCTTGGGTGTCGAGCGTGCGATGCAGATCATGAGCGGCCTCGGCTCCAAGTTCGGCAAGGAAGCCGGGTTTATCGAGGGCAAGGGACCACAGGGCCAGATGACGCCTGAGATGGCTCGGGCGCGGATTGCCGAGCTGGGCAACGATCCTGTGTGGCGCAAGAGCTATCTTGAAGGCGACTCCGGCAAGAAGGCCGAGATGGAGAACCTTCAGAAGATCGCGACGGGCGTGGCGTGAGCGTCCGCCTCGAACTGGTGAAGCTGTGCTACGCGCACGGCAAGGAAGCACGGCACATCATCGAGACCGCTGCCGAGCTTGAGACATGGATTTCGGAGGGCGACAAGGCTGCCAAGCCCCGCCCGACATTGACTGCGGGAAAGACCGCAACCGCCGACGCGGGCGCTAAACGCTAGAAGCCGACCCCGTATCAATCGACGCCCGACAGAGCGGACAAGCCCTTGTGCCCCGCTGTGAAGTCGCGCGTCTGACCGCACGGACAAGTCCTTCGCCTGATCCCCAATCAAGCGAAAGGAAACCCATACCATGGGTGTCAACGTCTCTGCGCACTATGTGACGCAGTTCACCACCAATGTGCAGCTTCTCCTTCAGCAGAAGGGTTCGCTGCTCCGCGATACCGTGAGTGTCGGTTCGCATCGCGGCGAAAGCGCCGTACCTGTCGAGCAGATCGGCGCCATCTCGGCGTCCATCCGTTCGGGTCGTGGCGCGCCCATCGTCGTCCAGGACAGCCCTGAAACCCGTCGCTGGGTCTATCCGGTCGATTACATCACGCAGGCCGAAATCGTCGACAGCGACGACAAGGTGCGGATGCTGATCGATCCGCAGTCCAGCTACGTGCAGAACGCGGTCAACGCGATCGGTCGCCAGATGGACGACACGATCCTCGCTGCGCTCTATGCGTCGGCCAACACGGGCAAGACCGGCTCGACCGCCGTCACCTTCCCCTCGGCCCAGCAGGTCGGCATCAACGTGGGCGGCACCTCGTCCTCGCTGAATGTCGCCAAGCTGCGCAACGCGCTCCAGATCCTGATCGCCAACGAAGTTGACGTGATGGGCGAGCGTCCGACGGTCGTGGTCAATGCCAAGCAGCACGACGCGCTCCTGAACGAAATCCAGATCATCTCGGCGGACTTCAACCGTGGTGAAGCTGTGATCGAGTCGGGCCGCGTGACGCGCATCCTCGGCATGGACATCAAGATCTGCAACCGCGTGCCGCTCTCGTCGAGCAACGCGCTGGTGCCGGTCTACGTGAAGTCCGGCGTTCACCTCGGCATCTGGAACGACATCCAGACCTTCGTGAACGAGCAGCCCACGCTCGAGAAGAACCCCACCACGGTCTATGCGGCTGCCACCTTCGGGGCCACGCGCCTCGAAGAGGGCAAGATCGTTCAGATCACCTGCGCTTAAGGAGGTCATGAACCATGGCTGTAGTTAACACCAAGTCGGCCTCCGTTACGGCGAAGGACGCGACCCCCAACACGCTGTCCAACCCGCGCTTCCGCACGGTGTGGGATGGCGGTCAGGTGGACATTGCGGCGGCGGACGATGATGCGTCCGTCTACCGCGTCTGCCGCGTGCATTCCTCGCAGCGCATCTTCGGTGTGTATGTGACGAATGCGGCCATCACTGGCGGCACCGACTACGATCTTGGCTTCTACCGCACGGCTGCCGACGGCGGCGCGCTGGTGGACAAGGACAATATCGTGGACGGCGCGACGCACGCGAGCGCCCGTCTGATCCCGACGGCGCTGGCTTTCACCACGGGCACCGATTTCGGCAAGCGCGTGTGGGAAATCGCCGGTCTGACCAGCGATCCGAACATTGAGTATGACGTGTGCTGGACGGCCAACACGGTCGGTTCCGGCGCCGGCGCGCTCACGACGTGGCTGGAACTCTCGGCTCTGTAAGCCAACCGGGGCCGGGGGAAACCTCGGCCCCCCTGCTCTTTTCCCCATGACATTTGAACGGAGGCCGTAATGGCTGATCGCTGGTGGAATGTGCCGCTTGGCACCAATATGTTTGAGAACGTCGCGGAGGGCGCGGCTGATACGTCGCAGTATGTCGGCGTGCGCGTGACCTACGACGCGACCGGCAACAGCAAGAACGCGGCTATCGACGCGCTGGAAGCGGTCAAGCAGGCGATCCTGCGCGACACCTGGCCGCCGGCATAAGGGGGCCTGAGCGATGGCAACGCGCACCGCAACCATCACCTATGACACCAACCGGGCCACGGTTGTCTGGACGGGCTTGCTCAACGGCGACGATGGGTCGGTGTTCGAGGGCTACGATTGGGCTGACGCTGCGGTCCAGATCACCGGCACTTTCGGCGTCGGCGGGTCGATCAATCTCACGGGATCGAACGACGGGACCAACTACGTCGTCCTGACCGACCCACAGGGCAATGCGATCACGAAAACGTCGGCGGCGATTGAGCAGGTGAGCGAGGGCGTGAAGTCCTTCAAGCCTGTCGTCACGGCCGGTGATGGCACCACGTCCCTGACTGTCACCATGTATGCGCGGAGGAACCGCTGATGGCGAAGCCGACCATATCCGAGACGCAGGCGGCGCTTGCCAAGCTCGGCGTCTTTGCGCGCGCGATTGCGGACGCGAATGTCATCGTTGAAGGCCTCGCAGGGCATGAGCAGAACGCGAAGGAACTGAAGGCCGCTGCTGACGCCGCGCGCAAGGACATGGAGGCGGCGAAGGCGGAACTTGCCGACGTCGTTGCCACTGTTGCCGCTGCGAAGGCCGAGGGCAAAAAGCTGGCCGAGGCCGCGAAGGCGAAGGCCGATGGCGTTCTGAGCGACGCACAGGCGAAGGCGGCTGCGCTGGTGGCAGATGCCGAGGCGGCGGCGGCGAAGGCCGCTGCTGACGCGGCCAGCGCGTTGCAGGCGGCGATTGACGCCGACGCTGCCCGCGCCGCTGCTGCGGCCGATCTCGGCGAACTGACGGCGAAGATCGAAGGAGCCAAGGCAAAGCTCCGCGCGCTGGTGGACTAGCCGATGACCGCCGCGACGAACTACGCCGAAGACCTGCTTCTGAAATGGCTGTTGACGGCGGGCGCCGTCACGCGTCCGTCGGCATGGTATGTGGCGCTGCACTCGGCCGATCCTGGCGAGACGGGGGCGTCGAGCGAGCTTTCCGGCAACGGTTACGCTCGCGTTTCAGCGACGTTTTCGGTTTCCGGCACGTCACCGACTGAGGCGACGAATAGCGGCGATGTGACATTTGCGGCCGCGACCGGCTCGAACTGGACGGCCGCGACCCATGCAAGTGTTTGGGACTCGCTGACAACGGGCAACTGCCTCGGCAAGGGCGCGCTGTCGTCGTCGGTCACGATCAACGTCGGGGACAATCTGAAGATTCCGGCCGGCAGTCTCGACATTACGTTGGACTAAGCCGATGCCCGCACTTCTCAACCGCGCCCGGATGACGACCGCGACCACGGGGACCGGCACGATCACGCTCGGGTCGGCGGTGAGCGGCTACCAGTCGTTTGCCGCCGCCGGGGCTGTCGATGGCCGGTCCTATCGCTATGTCATCGAGGACGGCACGGCCTGGGAGATCGGGCTCGGCAAATACACAACGAGCGGCACGACGCTGACGCGCGGGCTGGTGCAGTCAAGCACCGGGTCGCTGCTGAGCCTGTCCGGATCGGCTGAGGTTTTCATCTCGCCCATCGCGCAGGACTTTGAACTGGTCGGCCCGACTGTGGCGCAGCGATACGTGGTGATGTGATGGCAGCGAATATCAACCCGATCTTCATCCGCCAGGGCCAGGTCGATATTGGCACTGGCTACCTGACGACGGCGAACACGACCGCCGACCTGACTTCGGGCACGAGCCTGCTGTGCTTCACGGCGGATGCGACCGAGGGCAGCTTCCTTCAATACATCAAGTGCAAGACCAGCCCGGCAGGCAACAACGTCCAGACGGTGGCGCGGGTCTGGATCAACAACGGCTCCACGACCGGCACGGCAACCAACAACTCGCTCTTTGCCGAGGCGACGCTGGCCGCGACTACGGCGTCCTCGACCGCACAGGTTGGCGAGCAGACGATCCCGATGAACATCGCCCTGCCGCCCGGATACCGGGTCTACATCACGATTGCGACGGCGGTGGCGAACGGCTGGAACTTTACCGGCGTCGGCGGGAAGTATTAACCGATGACCATGTTCAACATGGGAATGGCCCCGAAGGGAAATCTTCTCCGAGAAGATTTGTTCGTCGGGTCCATTGGCCCAACGAGTGATACGTCTGTCGAGAGAGAATACGTCTGGACCAAGCCAGTCGGCGCAAACATGATTTATATGTTTGTGCAAGGCGGTGGGACGGGCGGCGGTGGCGGGTTTACGCGCGCGTCTGGTAACGCTGGCGGTGGTGGTGGTGGTGGGACTGGAGGCCCAGCCGGGCGGTTTCTGATACCGGCCATATTCCTGCCTAACCAGATGTTGATACGGCCCCCGAACGGGGGGCTTGGTGGCGCTGCTAATTCGCAGGGCCAAACAGGAACGGATGGGCAGATCACCTATCTGAACCAGCCATCGACGACGAGAATAACGCGTGTTCTAACATCGCGCGGTTCTAACCCCGGCGCGGGCACAGCCGGAGCTGGTGGCGCAGCGGGATCGGCCCCATCTATTCCGACTACGATGACGACGGCTAGTATCATCGGGAACGCGGCGATCTATACAACGACAAACGGTGTCGCTGGGGGCGCTGGCAATGCGACAGGCGCAGGTGCATCGCCAACAGCCGTGAACCTTTTGTTTTCAGCCGGTGGTGGTGGTGGAGCGGGCGTCACATCAGGTGATGCCGTGGCTGTCGGCGGCACTGGTGCGCGACCACAAGCGGCGGCTGTGATCGTGCCAGCCATAGCGCAAACAGCGGGGGCCGGTGGTGCGGGACTGCACGGCCAGACATATTTTAACGACCCCAATTTTGGGTTTTTCGCTACGGCTGGCAACGGCGGCAACTCGGGCGGTGTCGTAGCAGGCGGTCGCGGTGGTGACGGTGGCTGGGGCTGCGGCGGTGGCGGTGGCGGCGCTGGCACGACTGGCGGCGCTGGTGGTAATGGCGGTCCCGGCTTCGTCTATATCGTAGCGTGGTAGAGCCATGCTCGGGTTCGACGCCCTAGCGAAACTACCGCTTGCAAGCGGGCCGGTGGCGGCCGGCGGCGGCGGGCCTACCGAATACACTCGCTCAGTTTCCATGAGCATAAGCCTTGGGTTCGCGGCGGCGGCGAATGCGCAGCGCGTCCGGTCATCGACCATGGCGATGAGCATGGGGTTGGCGGCTGACGCGAAGGCGCAGCGGGTGCGGTCCGCCACAATGGCGATGACGCTGGGCCAGACCGCCGCAGCCGTCGCGCAACGCTCGCGCTCTGTAACGATGCCGATGAGCCTCGGGTTCGCGGCGAACGCAAACGCACAACGTGTCCGCTCCGTCACCATGCCGATGAGCATGGGGTTCAGTGCTGACGCGATCAATGAAGGCGCGCCGCCATCTGCCGGAGCCCTGACGCGCCGGTTTATGCAAACAAGACGAGGACGCTAGATGACTTCTCAGATCCACGTCGTCAACGCCGCGCTTCGCCTGATCGGAACGCGGCGCATCACGGCGCTCGATCAGTCATCCGTGGAGGCGACCGAGGCAGAGGACGCTTGGAGCCGCACGCTTGACGCGACGCTGCGCGGGCATCCGTGGAACTTCGCGATGAAACTTGCGCAGATCGCCGCTGACGCAACCGCCCCGGCTTGGGGGTATACGACGGCGTATCCGATTCCGTCCGACTGCCTGCGGGTGTGGGCCGTCGATGGGCTGGAATGGCGGGAATGGACAATCGGCCGGCACGGCACAAGCCCGAACGAGATCACGGCGATCCTCGCCAATACGACCGGCGCGCTCAATGTCGCCTATGTCTCGCGCGTCAGCGACGTGTCGCGGTGGGACGCAATGGCGGTGCGGGTGCTTGAGCTTGACCTTGCGCTTGAGCTTTCCAAGAAGATCACGGACTCCAATCCAGACGTGCAAGGGCTCTATGAGATGCGCCGCGCCGCGCTGCGCGATGCCAAGGCGGCCGATGCCGTCGAGACGCCGCCCGCCGATACCGGGCCGGATGATTTCATCCTGGCTCGCGGAGGCGTTGACAGCTACTGGCCGCGTTACGTCTGATGCCGAAAGCCGCGCCCGCAATCGTTGCCCTCAACGCTGGCGAGTTCTCGCCTCTTGTCGAGGGGCGCATTGATCTCGATCAATACCGTTCCGCGCTGACGCTGTGCGAAAACTTCATCCCCATCGCACAGGGCGCGCTACGCAACAGGCCTGGCACGACTTACATCAACACGGCGAAGTCATCGACGCTGGCTGACAAAACGCGGCTGGTTTCGTTCGTCTACTCGCAGGATCAGTCATACGTCCTTGAGTTCGGGAACCTTTATTTCAGGGTCTACCGCAACCGGGCCTATAACTCGACCGAGGTTGTCACGCCGTGGGCGACGGCTGATCTGCCGCTGCTGCAATTCACACAATCGGCTGACGTTCTTTACGTCACGCACCCGTCCTATCCGCCGTATCAGATCGCGCGCACCGGGCACACATCATGGACCTGCACTGCGCTGACGTTTGACAGCGGGCCGTTTCTTGACGACAACCCGGACAGCACGACACTCGCGGTGAGTGGCACGCTGACGGTCGGCGGGACGGTCACGCTGACGGCATCGGCGAGCTACTTCACCGCGAACATGGTGGGCGCCCTGTTTCGGCTGTGGGCGACAAACATCGACATTGCGAACTACGAGCCGTGGGAGCCCGGCAAGGGTTACGGTTCCGGCGACCGGGTTTATCACAACGGCCGGTTCTACCTGCATTCTTCGGGATCCACGTCCGGCACTGTTCCGCCGACGCATGAGGAAGGATCGCGCCTCGATGGCGTCGGCGGCGTCAAGTGGACGTTCGAGAGCGCGTTCTTCGGCATTGTTCGCATTGCGACCTACTCGTCCGCGACTTCGGTGACGGCGACGGTTGTGCAGCGCCTGCCGGCCGCCCTTGGCACAAACGCCAGCGCGCGGTGGGCGGAGGGCGCCTGGTCGGCGGAAAACGGATACCCCGCCGCATCGACGTTCTATCAGGACCGGCTTTGGTTCGGCGGCACGACATACCAGCCCGACACCGCGTGGGGGTCAGGCATTGGCGACTATCCGAACTTCAACTCGTTCAACCTGTCCGGGCAGATCACAGCCGATCTTGCGATCACGGTCACGGTTGCGTCGCAGCAGGTCAACCGTATCAGGTGGATGCGGTCGGACGGCGCAAATCTGGTTGTGGGGACCGAGGCGAGTGAGTTCCTGATTGCACCGGCCACGACTGCGGAAGGGCTGTCGCAGTCCAATCTGCGGATCATGGAGCAAACCAACTACGGGTCAGACCAGATAGCGCCGTTGCGCGTCGGCCCGACGATTATCATCGTGCAACGCGCTGGGCGGCAGGTCCGGGAGTTGACGTTCTCGCCGCAGGATGACCGATACATCGCGCCCGACATGACCGCGCTTGCCAGCCACATCACGTCGGCTGGCGTGGCGGACATGGCATACGCTCCGGAGCCACATGACCTGGTGTGGGTTGTGCTGGATGATGGCGGGCTGCGGACGCTGACATATGACCGCGACCAAGGCGTCATGGGCTGGGCGCGGCATACGCTTGGCGGGGCTGGTGACAGTCTCGGCAATCCGCCGTTTGTCGAAAGCGTGGCGGTCATCCCGTCGCCGGACGGCACGCGTTCCGATGCCTGGCTGTGCGTCAGGTGGTGGCTCAACGGCGCGCTTAAGCGGTGCCTCGTCGTGGTGAACTTCGACCGCGAGATAGACGGCGCCATTGCTGACGCGAACCATCTCGATTGCAGCGTCACCTATGACAGCACGGCCGCGTCAACCATTACCGGCCTCGGGCATCTGAACGGCGTCGAGTGCCGCGTCATCGCGGACGGCTATGTGCATCCGAACCGCACGCCGTCGTCCGGCTCGATCACGCTGGAACGCAATGCGAGCACCGTGCATGTCGGGCTGTTCGCCGACGCCAAGGCGGAGACGATGCAGCTCGAAGCCGGGGCGGCAAACGGGACAGCGCAAGCCAAAGTCAAGCGTATCAGCGGCGTGACGTTCAGGGTCTACAATTCTACCGGCGGCAGGTATGGCGTCAGGGGGCGGCCGTCCGAACGGTTTGCCCTGATCAACCGCGCGCCGTCCGATCTGCTGACTGCCGCACAGGCGCTGGTGAGTGGCGACTACGAGCACACATGGCCGGCCGGGCATGAGACCGCCGCGCGCATCTATTTCGAGCAAAACGTGCCGCTTCCGATGAACATGCTTGCGCTGTTCCCGATTGTGGACACCAAGGAATGACCGTGGAGATCGTGCGGCTGCTGGCCGATGACCTGATTGCTCTGGAGCTTCAGGCAAATCAGGCGCATATGCGGGCCTGGATCGGCGAGGATTTCGCGCGCGCCGTCGAGGAAAGCGGCGACGCAGCAACGGCGCTTGTCGATGGCGTTCCGGTCGCCTGTGCCGGGGTTTCAGACATTGATGGGCGCCGGTATGCCTGGGCGTTCCTCGGGTCAGCGGCGCGTCCGGCGATGCTGGCGGCGACCCGGGCGTGCGATATGGTGCTGGCGTGCGAAACCGCCGACGTGTTCACGCACTGTTTGCCCGGCGTCAAGGCAAATCGGCGATGGCTTGAACTGATGGGTTTCGTTCCGGACGGTTCATCCGATGTGCTACCGGACGGCAAGACTTATGACCTATGGGTGCGTCATGCTCATTGACCTGATTTCGTATTGTGCCGACGCTCTTGAAGTCCTGCGCGGCGGCAATATCCGGTTCGCCGACCCGACGCTGTTGCTGATCTCGGCCGGACTGTCGGCGGCGTCGTCTGTTTTCGCCGGCTATCAGCAGATGCAGCAGGAAAACGCGACGGCCGAAGCGGCAGAGGCGAACGCGAAGGAAACCGGGCGTCAGTTGGCCGCAGAGGATACCATCGCGGAGCGCCAGCAAAAGGCGCTTGTCGGCGAGACGCTGGCGGCGGTTGGGTCGAGCGGGCAAACGCTTTCAGGGTCTGCGCTTGATGTGACGCGCCAGAACCTCGTGGAAAGCGAATATGAGCGCCTTGTCGCCCGGCGCCAGCGCGCGATGGAAATGGATAATCTGAAATACGAGGCCGCTGCGGCGAAGTCGCGCGGCAAGCAGGCGATGTTCGGCGGCGCGTTGGCTGCGGCCGGAAGCGCGGCGTCGATCCTCGCGCCAGGCGCCGGGTCTGGCTACGGCGGCGGGGGTAGCTCGCGCTGGGGCGCGGTCAAGCGCACGATGGGCGTCGGCTGATGGCGCGTCTCCCGACTTTCCTCGCTCGCACGGCTGGCAACCTTGTCGCCGTTCCTGACGTGCAGGTCGCCACTGGCGCGATTTCGGGCGGACTGAGCAAGGCGGCTGGCGATGTCGAGGCGTTGGCCGGCCGTATCAGGCAGGAAAACGAGCGCAGCGGCCGCATCTGGGCGACGCGCCGCAACGCCGAACTGCGGGCCGGGCTTATCAAGGCGGGGACCGAGCGCGAGCTTTCCGGCGAGCCGCTGGACGGCTTCGGGTCTTGGTATGAGACCTCGGCCAAGGAAGCCTACGCGACGGCGCTGGCCGATGCGCCGAACGACTTTGCCAAGCAATACCTGGACGAATACGGCATCTCTGCGGTCGCGGCGTTCGGTGAAACCGGGCTGCGCAAAGAGGCCGACTATCGCGTCACTCAGAACATGGTCGCCCTCGATGATACACTCGAAAGCCTGAAGTCGGCGGCGTTCCTCGACCCCGGCAACGCGGAGGCCTATGCCGATCAATGGCGCTTTGCTCTGGACGGTGCCGAGTTGCCTTATGACAAGGCGGCGGCTCTAAAGGACAGCGACAAGGCGATTTTCGGGTCCGCTATCGGCGCGCTGGTCGAGTCAGACCCCTATGCGGCGCGCGGGCGTGTCGCCGGGTGGGTCGAGGCCGGCTATCTCAGCGCGGAACAGGGGCTGACGTTTCAGAACAGGGCCGACGCAGGCATCAAGAGCCGCGAGGCCGAGGCGCGGGCGCGAGCCGCTGAATCGCGCGCTGCGGCGGCTGAGGCGGCCGGCGTCTACCTCAACGGCGTCGATGACTATCTCGCCTATCGGGCGGCTGGAAATCCTCCTGTTGCAGAGCTTGAAGCCAAGTTCAGCCCGTCTGAGATCGCGCGTCTGCCGGTCAAGAACGCCGCCGATCTGGCGAAGAAAACCGCTGACGCGATGACGCGCGGCGATGTGTTCCTGAGCCTGCGCGAAGACCCGTCGCAGGAAAACATGAGCGCCTTGCTGGCCGAGGTTACGGCCGCGGCCGCCGATCCTGAAAACTACCAGTTCAACGCTGAGACCGCGCGCCTCGTCGGGTCTGCAATTGGGGATTTCCAAGCGGCTCTGGACAAGACGCCCGGAGATGTGGCCTGGGCGTCGTCTCGCGTGCAAGAGGCGGCGAAAGCCGGCAGCGGCGTGAATATCGTCGCGGCGTCCTATGCCGAGCAAGAGCGGCTTGGTGTGCCTTCGTGGAAGCGAGCGCCGCTTTCCGAGGGCTATGCCAAGCAGGTCATCGAGCAAATCGCCAGCCTGCCGCCCGATGAACAGGCCGGCGCGGTGCAGGAACTGGCGAAGTCCTATGGGTCTTACTGGCCGGACGTGCTGAAACAGATCGGCGACAAGCTGCCGGGAACGCTGTCAATCGCCGCGTCGATGCCGCCGGGGCGCGCGGCGACGCGGGTTGCCGAGGCGTCCGGCCTGAAGATCGATGAACTGACGACCGGCCTGGACAGTGACGCGCGCAAGGATATTGAGTCCGCGATGGCGGACAACGACAGGCTCGCCAGCCTTGGCCGCGTTCTGACGCAGCAGGTCGGCGGCGGTGCGACGCTGGCGAAATATAACGATGCCGTTATGCGCTCGGCGCTGGTCCTGATGCGCGACGGCAAGAGCCCGTCCGAAGCCGTAGAGATCGCGGCCTATGACGTGACTGAGGATACCACGTTCATCGAAAGCGGCGGATCTGTCATCGCCGCGCCGGCCGGCGAAAATCCCGACATTATCGCTGCGGGCCTTGAAGCCGCGCGCGTCAATCTGGACGTTTCTGCGGTCGATCTGCCGGAAAGCTATAGTGGCTACACGCCGGATGAGATCAAGGCGGCCTACGCCTCCAGCGTCCGGCGCAACGGCGAATGGGTCGCCGACGGCAAAGGGCGTGGGCTCTACCTGCGCGTCATGGGCGACCTGGTGACGCGCGGCGGCGAGCCGGTCCTGTTCACATGGGATGACCTGAAGTCGGCGGCGCTTCCCAAGGACAGCTTCATGTTTGAGGCCGGGCGCTGATGCCGATCCTGTCCGGCGGCCCGCTTTATCGGGACAAGACCAATACCATTGAGGACTATCCGTCGTCGCTTGGCGAGACGTTCGCGGCCGGGTTTGACAGGGCCGTTGATACCGGGTTGAGCGAATTGGCCGGCGGCGCGCTGCGTATCGCGCGGGGCGATATTGGCGGCATTCAGGAAATCGGGCGCCCGTTCGGAGTCGATGCGGCGGCGGAAGTCGATCCGTCGAGCCGGGTATATGCGGCCGACGCCCGAAAGCGGGCTGAGGCGAGCGGCGTCAAGCTGGTCATTTCAGACGAGGCCTATTTCAGCCCCGGCGAACTCGATACCGTCATTGCGCTGAAGAAGCGCGAGCGCGCGCAGTTGCAGACGCTTGGTCGCCGCCCGCAGACGTGGGGTGGGTTCGCCGCCGAAATGGGCGGCGGGCTTGCCGGGTCGATGACAGACCCTGTGCAGGTCGCGGCGTCATTTATCCCGGTGGTCGGTCAGGCGCGTTATGCCAGGTTCCTCGCCGGGGCTTCTGGCATGGGCGAGCGCGCCGCGATACGTGCGGGCGTCGGCGCGGTCGAGGGCTTGGCCGGTGCCGCGCTGCTGGAGCCGCTGATCTACAGCCGCGCGCAGTCTATCGGGCTTGAATACACCAGCACTGACAGCTTCATGAACCTTGCTTTTGGCACGGTCATGGGCGGCGGGCTGCATGTGGCCGGCGGGTTTATCGGTGACATGGCGACGCCTGCCCGGCGCGCTGCTGCCAACGCGCCGGACGTGAGGGCGCGCGAGGCTTTGGCGACGGCCGTCACCGCGCTTGATAGCGGCCGGGCGGTTGATGTCGGTGACGTATTCCATGACACCGCGTTTCTTGCGCGCGAGCTGAACCGCGCGCCGGACATTGACGACGCCGCGTTGAGCCGTGCGCTGGCCGATATTGAGGCCGTGGCCGCTGGGAAGACTGAGCGTGCGCCTGATCTGGTCGATGAAATCCGCGCGATGGGCGGTATCCGCATTGTCGATAATGACGGGCGCGTGACTTCTGAGGGCGGAGACGTCAGGTCCATTTTTGACAAGCGTTATCCACCTGGGCTTGTGAATAACAAAACCGGCATCCCGCTGGATTATGTCCGCGAGCGGCTTCAAGAAAGCGGCTGGTTGCGGGCGGCTGGTGACGGGCCGAACGATACGACTACGGCAGACGTTCTCGACCTGCTGGCGCAATGGCGTGGCGGTAAGAAGCCGCTTCCTATTGGCGAGGCTCGCGTGGAGGATCTGAGCGGCGTCGCTGCTGAAATGAAGGCGGCAGGCGTCACAAAGGCTGACTCGGCTGACGTGGCGTCGTTCAAGCTGGCGAAATACCGCGCCGATCTGTCGCGCGCCGAAGCCCCTGAGCTGGTGCGCGAGCCGGCGGTCATGCCAGACAGTTACGACCCGGCGACTGGATACGAGCCGCCCGAAATGGAGCGCGTCCGCATCGAGGCCGATGAGGCGGCGATGGCGGCCACTGATGACATCGACGGCGAAATTGAGGCGCTTGGCGAGATGGTAGCGATGGCGGAAAAGCGCGGCCCGATGACCGATTTCGACCGCTCCGCACTCGATCTGGCCGATGCTTTCGAAACCAACGCGCGCCGCACCGCCGACAGCTACCGCGCCGCCGCTGCCTGCATCTCTGGTGTCGCATGAAGGAAATCGCTTGCATCCGAGGCGTTCTCGGGACCGACGCCGATGACCTCGATGACGACGCGCTGAAGGCCGTCATCGCCGATCTCAACCGCCGCGCGCGTGAGCGCCAGCGGATCAGCGACGGCATGGATGCCGCCGAAGCGTTGAACATCGAGGCCGCGCAACTGGCGTCAGATGTCGAGTTTGCCGCCAAGGTCGAGAAGCGCAACGCGATGATCAACATCGTGCGGCGCAAGGAGGCGCGGGCCTTTGTCGATAGCTTCGCAGACAAGGCGCAGGGCCTAGAAGCGCTGCTTGCCGGGTCAAACAAGCGGACGGCAGGCGCCAGGCTTTCAGTCGATAGCCGGGCGCGAGCCAAGGAGGGCCGCTATCTCGGGGGACTGATCAACGATCTCAAGCGCGATGGCCTGTTGCAGTTCGTCCAGGCGCGCTTGTTCGCTACCGGCAAGGGGCCGCTGGACGACAAAATCGCCGTCGAGCTTTACGAGCTTCGTGACGGCGGGACGCCTGGACGATCTGGCTCGCCCGACGCGCAGAAGATCGCCAAAATCATCAACAAGTATCAGGAACTCGCCCGCGCGGATCAGAACCGGGCCGGGGCTTTCATCCGCAAGATGCCGGGCTACATCGTCGCGCAGTCGCATGATATGTTCCGCATCCGTGCCGCCGGTGAGAATGAATGGATTGCGAAGGCTCTGCCGCTTCTGGACGCGGACAAGACTTTCGACGGCTCCGATCCCATCCAGTTCCTGCGCGGGGTCTACGCCGAACTCTCGCAGGGCGCGTTCTACAAGGCTGACGCCGATGCGCCGCTTAT
Organism: Rhizobiaceae bacterium; assembly: GCA_049290135.1. Lineage (GTDB taxonomy): Bacteria > Pseudomonadota > Alphaproteobacteria > Rhizobiales > Rhizobiaceae > JADJTR01. The sequence continues at coordinate 10,023 of JBATNB010000149.1, read as the reverse complement.
AGGCTTCAAGGGTCCGGCCAATCTTGCGAAAAAGGCGTCTCAATCCCGCGTGCTCCACTTCAAGGACGCCGCGTCGTGGACGGCGTATAACGACGCGTTCGGGCAGGGCGGGATCATGGAGGCGGCGACGTTCGGGCTGCGTCGCGCCGCCCGCAACGTGGCGCTGATGGAAACGCTTGGGACAAATCCAAAGGCGATGTTTGACCGGCTGGTGACGGAATACGGGCAAGAGGCGATTGACGCCGGTAACGCTGCGGCGCTGAAGGATAAGGTGTCGCGGCTCAACGGCATGATGGCGGTTGCTGATGGGTCGGTCGATATTCCGGCCAACGTCACAGCCGCGCGCATCGGCGCCGGCATCCGGGCGTGGAACACGATGGCAAAGCTCGGCGGCGCTGTGATCTCGTCACTGCCGGATATTGCCACGGCGGCGGGCGAGCTTCGCTATCAGGGGCGCGGGTTCCTCTCCGGCCTCGGCGATCAAGTCGCGTCGTTCTTCGGGGCTGCGTCATCGACTAGCGCGAAACGCGAGATCGCGGAACGTCTCGGCGTCGGGTTCGACGGCATGATTGGGCAGGTGATTTCGCGGATCACCGCCGCTGATTCCATGCCTGGCACCATGTCGAAGTTGCAGACCAGTTTCTTCCGGCTGAACCTTCTGAGCTGGTGGACTGACGCGCATGAGGCCGGCTTCTCGACCATCATGGCGCGCGATCTCGCCATGCTGTCGGGCAAGACGTTCGATGTCCTGCCTGCGGAACGGCAGCGCGTGCTGTCGCTCTACAATATCGGGGCGGCTGAGTGGGATCTGATCCGCGCGCATGGCGGGTTCGATGCCGAAGATGGCGTCCGCTACATCGTGCCGGACGTTCTGGACGATGCGGCGGATGACGCATTTGCTGGGTTGGTCAAGGGCAAGGCGACACCAGCGAAGATCAAGGCGGCGCGTGCCGATCTCGACGGCAAGCTGCGGGCCTACTACGCCGACCGGACTTCGTTTGGTGTGCTCAAGGGCGGCATCCGCGAGAAGTTCGCCACAACGCAGGGTCTACAGGCCGGCACGACGATGGGCGAGCTTGCCCGGTTCTTTATGCAGTTCAAGTCCTACAGCGTCAGCTTCGTGAACAAGACGCTGGGTCGGTTCGCGGAAGAGGACACATTCTGGAAGGTGCCTGGCGGTCTGGCTCGGATGCCGTGGGGGGAGAAGCGTCAGGCTGCACAAATGATCCTCGCCATGACGGCGCTGGGCTATATGTCGATGACAATGAAGGACATTGCCAAGGGCCGCGAGCCGCGCGACCCGGCGGACCCGCGCTCGTGGACGCAGGCGTTCTTGCAGGGCGGCGGCGCCGGGATTTATGGCGACTTCCTGTCCAGCGACTTCAACCGCTTCGGCGGTGGTGGTCTGGAAACGCTGGCCGGCCCGACTGCTGGCATGGCTGGCGATGCGCTGCGCTTGTTCGGAGCGGCGAAGGATTGGGTCAACGGCACGGCGAAGGCGCCGGATGGGCAGGCGTTTGCGATCTTCAAGAACAACACGCCGTTTCTAAACCTGTTCTACACCCGCGCCGCGCTCGATTATCTGATCCTGTATGACATTCAGGAGGCGGTGTCGCCGGGTTCGCTTAAGCGCATGGAAAAGCGGATCAAAGAGGAAACCGGGCAGGGATTTATCCTGCCCCCATCGGGGCGTTAGGCATGACAATCTCGACCACTGCAACGCGCGCGGCCTATACCGGCAACGGCGTCACGACGATCTTTTCGATCCCGTTCGCATATCTGGCGGTGGGTGAGATCGCGGTCTACCTCGACGGCGTTCTCCAGTCTGTCGGCTACACGGTGAGCGCGGCGCCAGCGGCCAGCGGGACGGTGACGTTTTCCAGTGCCCCGGCGACCGGCGTCGCTGTCGTCATCACGCGGGCCACGGTTAGGACGCAGCAGATCGACTACGTTGCGAACGATCCTTTCGCCGCTGACGTGACTGAGGGCGGGTTTGATCGGGCGATGCTGGCGATACAGGACAATGCGGCCGGCGTTGCACGTTCGCTGCGAGCGCCGGACTACGCGGATGCGGTCGCGGAGTTCGACTTGGTGGCTGGCGCCGGCCGGCTCGTCGGCGTCAAATCAGACGGCAGCGGATTCGAGCCATACAATCAGGCTGCTGGCAGCTTCGTCGCGGCGACCGAGACGCAGGCCAAGGAAGGCCAGCTTGATACCGTTGTAATGACGCCACTTCGGCACGCCCAGGCGGTTCAGGTCCAGAACGTGTGGGCAGCGCGGGCCTATGGCATCTATGCCGGCATGGCGAACCCGGCGGCTGCAATCAATAGCCTCATGGCGAGCGTTGCTGCGGCAGGCGGCGGCGATGTTGTGCTCAATCAGGGCACCTACACGCTCGAAGCGCCAATCGACAACCAGTATACCGGCGTGATTGTGCGCGGGTGCCGGGAGGACAAGTTTCACGACGGCGGCAACAACATTCCGCTTGGAACCATCATCCGAACGGCGTCGCACACGTTCCGAGCGCTGCGGTTGCGGTCGCCCTATGGTGCGTCGAACTCCAGACAGACAGGCGGCGGGTTCACCAAGCTGAGGGTTATCGGTAGCCACGGCGTCGAGGTGGACAGCTACTCGTCTGGCATCATGGACGTATATCTTGAGGACTGCGAGGGCGACGCCACGTTCCCGTATGCAGCGGTGTTCAAGTGCGGCATTGAGGGGACGGACCTCGCAGAGACATGCACCGTTCAGGACATGGACGTGCATCTTTACATCCGTCAGCTAGGGGCCGGCGCGCCACAGTCCTACAACGGCTCCCTGCTCACCGGGTCGATCAACGCTAATGTCTGCTTCAACCGGCAGCTTCGGTTCGTCGGACAGATGCACCACGGCGACTTTCTGACGATCAACAGCGCCGACAACTGCGCGATCGAACTGAGATGCGGCACGTCCGGCACAGGTAAGGCGCTGGTTGCCAAGGGCGCCACCGCCGCGCATCCGGTTGGCGCTCAGACCAACACCTATTACATCTCTGCAAACGCCGCGATCATCTTGCAGGGCACCGATACGCCAGGCGTAACCGATCCGGCCAATGGAATGCTGCGACTGGATTTCGGAAACGGAACGCCGGTCCCGACGCTTGGAACCGGGTGCTCCGCCAAGACCGCGATCTATAACGACGAGGGCGTGGTCTACTACGAGCGGCATGTTCAGCTTGTGGGAGGCGCCGGGTTCAGCGAAGCGGTTTCGGCGCGGGCGCGGATCCACCCGCTTGACAGTTGCATGATGTACAACGGTTCCGAGGCCTTTTTTTTCGGGAAAACCAACGGCACCCGCGACTACGGCGAGCGGATCAATAGCAACGCCGAGCTTGAGTTCATGACCCGGCAGTCGGCGGGCGCGTTCTACTTTACGCGCCCGATCAGGGCCGCGTCGTATGCCAAGGCCGCGCTGCCGAGCGCGGCTCTGGTAGGGCAGATGATTTACGTTACCGACGATGTTGGTGGCGCTGTTCTGGCATTCTCTGACGGCACAAATTGGCTGCGCGTTACAGACCGCGCCGTGGTTTCGTGATGGACCCGACCGATCTCGCCGCGCGGCTGGTCGGCTTCGGCCTGCTCGCCGTGATCGTCGCCTGCCTCGTGTTCTACGCGCCTGTCCTGTTCAGACGGAGAAAGTGACCATGCGGAAAATAACCAGCGTCGCCATCCATTGCAGCGCGACGCGGCCGTCGATGGACATCGGGGCCGCCGAGATCGCGCAGTGGCACAAGAAACAGGGATGGGCGACCATCGGCTATCACTACGTGATCCGCCGCAGCGGTCTGGTCGAGAAGGGCCGCCCTGACGCGAGGGCCGGCGCGCATGTCGCCGGGCACAACGCGAACTCTATCGGCATCTGCCTCGTCGGCGGCGTCAACCAGGACGATTTCCGCAAGGCCGAGGACAATTTCACGCCCGCCCAAATGAAGTCGCTGGCGACGCTCTGCAAGAGCCTGTCGGCGGCCTATCCGGGCGCCGTGTTCAAGGGGCACCGCGACTATCCCGGCGTCAAGAAGGCCTGCCCGTCATTCAACGCCAAGGCGTGGGCCAAGGCAAACGGACTGCCGGTGTAGCCATGCTGCAAAACTCCGGCGAATGGCTGTGGGCGATGCTGCTTGCCGCGCTCGGCATCGTGGCGCGGCTCGGCCATACCTGGGCGCAGACCAAGGAAGGCGCGCTGCCGCCGCTGAACCGGCGCGACGTGATCGGCGCGCTGATCGCGGCCCCGGCGCTCGGCATCATCGCCTATGGGCTCGGCTCGTGGCTCGGTCTCTCCGGGGCCGCCGTGGGCGCGGCTTGCGGGTTCGCCGGGCTGCTCGGCCCGGCCGCGCTGATCGCGGCCTGGGACAAGATCGCCGACGCCGCCCTGACGGTCTTCAAAGGCGGAGGGCGCGGCAAATGATCGTGCGGCTGATCGCCAGCATCCCCGGTCACTGGCTCGACGTGATCGCGGCGGGCGGGATCGCCTTCGCCATCGGCTACGGCCTCGGCGCCGCGCAGTGCCATCTGCGGTTCTGGTGCTGAACAGGAACCCGCGCCGGGCGGTCTCCCGGCAGACATGGAGCAAGCCATGAACATCGACGGCATCCTCTCGTTCGTCCGCCACGTCCTGACCTTCGGCGGCGGCTTCCTCGTCACCAACGGCACGCTCTCGGCCTCCGACATGGAAACGGCGGTCGGAGCGATCATCACGCTCGGCGGCATCGTCTGGGGCATTTTCGACAAGCGCCAGCGGGCATGAATTGGGCCGCGCTCATTCCGTTCGCCATTTGGCTCGTCCAGTGGATTGCAGGCCGGGTGGACGCAGCCGAACGGCGCAAAATGAGTGACGCGCTGCTGGCCCTTCAATTCCTTCGCGAGGCGGAACATGACATTGCCAAGGCGAACGCGGCTCGCGCTGCTACTGAGCGCGACGCTGCTACTGGCGGCCTGCGAAAGTCTGACGGCTTCCGGCGGGACTGATCTCCCGCCGGAGGTTGATCCAGCGCTGGTCGCCTGCAAGGCCTTCGCGCCGATCTACTGGAGCGCCGAGGACTCCGACGAAACCATCCTCGCGGTCAAGCAATACAACGCGGCTTGGCTCGCGATCTGCCCGGCGCCGGAGGCGACGCCATGATCCTCGCCCTTGTCCTCGCCATTCTCGCCTTCGCGCTCAACGTGGCCGACGCGCTGCTGACCGATGCGATCATCGCCCGCCGCGGGCGCGAGAAAAACCCCGTCATCGCGGCGAGCGCGGCCCGCGTGCGGAGGTCGTCGGCTGTGTCGTCGGTCCATTCGATCTTCGATGTCTCGGCCATCAGGACAACCCCGACTTGACCACGGTCAGCGCGACGCCGGCGAACGTCATGTTGTTCTCGGCGCAGTAGCGGCGGAACGCACTTTCGTGCAGCTCGCCCTGATGTATGTCGATAGATGCTCCGATGGTGCCGCCCTTCCATGATCCCTTGCGCGTGCCGGTCTCACCCGAGAAGTCGAGACACAGAGAGCGTCTGATCCTCGGCCGGCGGATTAGCGATAGCCACTTGAACCAGCCCTCGCCGCAGCGCCACTCGCGCTCTTCGATCCTGGTGTCGACGGTCAGGGCTTCGCCGTCGAAATCCTTGAAGGCGAACGAGCGCGACGGGCATGTCGCCTTCGCCGCCCGCCAGTCATCGAAGTTAAAGGGCGCGCCCTTCGCGCGCTTCGCCTCCGTCCAGAAATGCTCCCCGTCCAGCCCGTAAAAGCTATGCCGGACGTGCCGCCACTGCCGCCATGGCAGGAAGTAGCCCCAGCTTTTCTCCGTGCTGCTGTCGAGAGATTGCCGTCCGTAGAGGACACGAAGAAAGCCCTCGCTGACGCTGAAACCAAACTCGCGCTCGTCGGTGTTCCAATACCAGTCTCGACCAAGGCGCTCGATCGTCGCCTTATCCCATCCGACTGCGATGACCTTCTCGCGGTATGGGCGAACGATGCCGGGCAGCGCGACGATCAGCGTGTGGCCGAACGCGCTAAGCCGAAGGCGGCATTGGGCCGGACCGTCTTCGCAGTCCCCGGACCCCAAAACAATTGCGAAGGGTCGATACCCCCTTGTGTCCCGGCTGTAGGTGAATGGACCCCAGCAGCGGTCGTTGTCGCTCCAGCGGATGCGCCGGCGTTTCGGTTTCGATGTCTCGGCCATCACGCGTCTCCCCCCGAACGCAGCCTCGTGATGAGGGCGGGATCGCAAGGCAGCAACGCGACTGCACAGCGGGCAGTCGACAGAGCGTTGGCGTGCGCTTCTCGGCTGCGAGCGTTCTCATCGAAACCAAACAGCGCGTAGTTGGCCGCGTCGTCTTCGAGGCGCTGAAGCAGAGCAAGCACGTCGCCGCGCCTCAGAGGCTCATCGTCCTTCCGGGCGCGTTCCGCATCGGCTTCTGCCAAACTGGCCGGGATGAAATTCAGGAAGTCGTCGTCGGTCATTTCGGCACCTCCCGCAGCATGTAGTGTTTCGCGAGTTCCAAGACTCCAACGGCGGTCGCACCGTCGCGACCTGCCATTCGGAACCTTGTCAGTCCTCGATCGCGGAAGGCGATGACCAATGTATCGGGAGCAACTTCGCCCCGGTCGATTTCGCGCAATAGGCTGACCAACGCATCGCGCGGGGTCCACAGGCGACCGTCACCGGCTTTGTCTGCTCTTAGCTCGGCTACGCTGACTGGAGCGTCTTTGAAGTCGTCGTCGGTCCATTCGATCTTCGATGTCTCCGCCATCACGCTTCCTCCCTCGCGTCGCACGTTGCGCAACGGCTGTCCGGCGTAACACCTGTTCTGAAGATGACCCTATTGCAGACAACCCACCACGGCGTCGGCTCGGTCTTCGCGCGCCAATGACAGGTGCCAATCCCAACCCGCCTTCCGTCCGCCGTCCGGTCCCACTCCGCGAACCGGCATCCGATGCAGGGCGATTTGACGAGCGTGGTCATTTCGACACCCCACGCTCGGCGATCTCAATCCACCGACGCAGAGCCTCGCGGGCGAGGGCCGTGTCTTCGGGGGAAAGCATTTTGTTGGAATAACCTGACCAGAAATTATATCCCTGCGGAGTGCTATACCAATAGAACGCTTCGTCGATCTGGTGTGGTTTGTTCAAAGCGATCTTGGCTAACGCCAAGTCGAATTCCTTAGGCAGCTTTTCTTCCCCCGCCTCGGCTTCCCCGATCACCTCGCGGAAGTGGACGCACTCGGTGCGGGTAATAGACGAGAACTCCGCTATGCCGTCAGCCGCTTCACGCGAGGCGAACGGGCAAGAGATGTCATTCGGATAGTAGTTCACCCATACCTCCCTCGGCTTGCGCTTCGGCGGCGCGACGTTGCGGAGGTGGGCACCATAATATCCGTTGTCACCGTTCGCACGAAACCGCCAAGGCTCGTCGTTCCCGTCTACGGTATATCCCCAAATGGGGAAATCGCCTGGAACATTCGTCACCTTCACGACGAACGGCTTTGCGGTGCCGTCGCTGAGCACAACCACATGCCCGTGCGGCCAGTCAGGCGTGAACTCGTTGAGGTAGTCAGAGGTGGTGGTCATTTCTGCTCTCCGTTCTCGTATTCTTCGCGGTCGTTGAAGTCCTTGCAGGCCTTGTCGTCTCCGCTCTGCGAGTGGAAGTGCCGGGTGCAGAACGAAGGCACGCGCGAGGCATGAAGCGTGTAGCCCTTGTGCCAGAACGCGCAGTCGCGGCAGCGCTCGTCGGTCATAGTCAAGCGGGCCTCCACGCCCACAAGGGCGCTCTGTCGAGGCGGCCTGGTCCAACCTCGTTAATGATTTCCGCAAGGATGTTCGCTCTCGCTTCTGAAATCGTCTCTGCCCCGCAGTCGATCAGATAGCCGTCCGCGAGCAGGACGAACCACACGTCGCCGACGCCATCGCCGGTGCGATGCTGTTTTCGGCACGTAAGCGCGCGCGGCGATGAGAGAGCGGCGAGATCGGCATCGGTCATGGCGCATCCTCCGGGTGGGGGATTTCGATGATGGTCCAACCGGCGGGTGCCGACCGTCTCACCCGCTCACGCGTTGAACAGGCCAAGGTCGTGTTAAGCACATCATCGCCAGTCTTTGAGGCACGCTCCACGCCGATGTAGAGCTTGCGCGGGATGCGGGTGATGCCGACGTAGTAAAGATGAGAGGTGTTAAAGAACTCACCGTCAATGCGATGCGTCCACTTGAACACAATGTCACGGGGGACACCCTTCGCATTACGCGCGATAGCGACAAGCACGGCTGGCTCACCTTCAAACAGGAACCGATTTTCCTTGCCGATGTCCTCGTCAGTGATGTTCAGGGGATTGTTGGGGTCAGTCACCGCTTGCGCCCTCCAAGGCTCTGTTTCTGCGTGAGGTAGGCCGGCATCAGCCCTCCGTCAGGCGCTTGGAGGCGTTCGCGACGATCGAGCGCCAGTATTTCTGGACCTCGTTGTCGGCACCGTTCGCGATCAGCGTCTTCGTCACCGACTCGTCGATGTCAGCGAGTTCGGTGAGCGTGGCCGCCGCCTTCGCCTCGGCCTCTGACGTCTCGACGAACGTCTCGATGTCGCCGCTGCCATCCGCCGCCGTCTCATCGGCGGGCTTCTCCGGCTCGCGCGCCTTGCGCGGCTGGCGCTGCGCCTTCGGGGCGGCCTCGCGCACCGGCTCCTTCTCATCGGCCGGCGGTCCGCCCAAAACCGGATAGGTCTCGTCGGCCGACGCCATGCCGTCGCTGATCGCCTGAAGCTCCGCGATGATCCGGGCGATATCCGGCGCCAGCCAGTCCTTCGCCGCTTTGCCGATGACGTTCTCGACCCGCTTGATATCGACGCCGATCTCGCCGAACCGCTTCACGGCCTTGGTGCGATAGTCGTCCAAGCGGCTGCCGATGCGTTCCACGAAGCTGCCCTTCGCCGCCTCGAAGGCGAAGTCGGCGAAATCGGCCAGCGCGTTCACGATGACATTGCGGATCGCCTTGGACTGCCCGATCTGGAAGACGATGTCGGCCTGACGATCGGCGTCCTTCATGCCGGTCTTCTGCGACTTGCGCTGCTGGAACGCGCGCACGACCGTGAACCCGCTCTCAAAGTCGCGGAACCCGGCGTAGAAGGTCCAATGGGTCTGGTTTTCCTCGACCCGCAGATTGATGTCGCAGTTGCCGTAAAGCCTGGCGACGGCCATCGCGCAGTCGATCGACGGGCCTTCGACGACGCCCTTGGTGCCGTCCTTGTTGTTGGTCGTCCAGCGGTAATACCAGCGCTGGCCGGCGGCATTCGCCATGACCTTCAGCTTGGCGAGAATGCGCGCCTCATCGCGGTGGACGGCGACATGCACGGCGCCCTGTGCGGCGATCATCGGTTCGCCGCTCAGCGTGGCGAGCGACCGGCCGGGGACGAAGCCGTCATCCTCGATCGGTGCGGCCTGACCACGCGCCGCGATCATCTGGTCGGCATAGTTCTCGGAAATGCTCATGGCTATCGGACCGTCGCTTCGTTGGAGGAATAGATGCGGATGCCGGCGAGGGGCTGGTTGCCCTCGGCGTCGGGGCGGATGCCGTTGCGGATCGCGGCCTTGATGGCCTTGTCGATCGCATCGGCGCTGAAGTAGGCCTTCAGCTCGTTGAGGTTGAGCGCGTCGCGGTCGACGATCGCGTATTCCCAGGTGCGGCGGAGCGTCGACATCGAGCCGATCTCGCTGCGGGTGCGCGCCATGTCGGCCGGTTTGGCGAGGGCGTCTTTCTCAGCCTTGATGCGGGCGGCCTCGGCTTCCTCGGCGCGGCGGCGATCGGCTTCTTCCTGCTCGGCGCGGCGCCGGGCTTCTTCACGGGCCTCGGACGCCTTGCGCTCGGCCTCTTCAGCCTCGCGAATGGCTCGGGCCTTGGCCTCGGCGCGTTCCCGCTCCGCTCGTTCCGCCGCCTCGCGGCGCAGCCGGTCAGCCTCCTGTTGGGCCCTGACGCGGCTCTCGTCGCTCTGGCGGCGCTTCGTCTCTTCGGCCTTCGCCTTGGCC
>JBATNB010000148.1:0-1619 GCA_049290135.1 Rhizobiaceae bacterium | reverse complement strand
TCTTCACCCTGGCCGACGAGGATCGCGCCGAACTCGGTATCGCCGGCGACAGCCGCTCGCTTGCACTGCCCCTGGTCACGCGCCCGCGCGTCGAGGCGCCGCGTCCGCGCACCATCGCCGTCGACGCCGGACTGATCGGGACCTGGACCTGGCAGCCGAACCGCATCGGCCTGGAATGGTTCCTGGGCGAGGTTGTGCCGCGACTACCCGCCGGGTTCACCATCCGCATCGCCGGCGCGATGCCGAAGGATCTGGCGGCGCCGACGCCGGCGATCGAATTCGTCGGGCGGGTCGGCGATGCCGATGACTTCCTTCGCCAGGCCGCGGTCGTGCCGCTGGTCTCGACCGCCGGCTCGGGCGTTCAGCTCAAGACCATCGAGGCGTTCGAGGCCGGCTATCCGGTCGTTGCCACGTCGCGCTCGCTGCGCGGCATTTCATTCCGCCCCGACAATTGCGTGATTGCCGATGATCCGGCCGAATTCGCCGAAGAACTGGCCGCGATGGCGGCCCGGCGCCTGCCGCTGGCCGATGGCCGCGACTTTCACGCCCGCCAGATCGCCGAACTGGATGCGCGCATGGCGCGCGGCCTGGCGGCGTTGACCAGATCGGGCAGGGCGGCGGCATGAATCTGGTCGTCACCCCGCCGGAAGGCGCCTTGCCGACCCTCGACATTCTCGGCGTCGCGGTGGCGGAGCTTGATCGCGACCAGGCGATCCGGCTGTTGTCGGAGCGCATCACCGCGCCGGATCTGACGCGCGTCGCCTTCGTCAACGCCCATTGCGTCAACACCGCCTGCGTCGATCCGGCCTACCGCGAGGCGCTCGGCCACTTCATCGTGCTGGCCGATGGTGTCGGCGTCGATTTCGCCGCCAGCGAACTGCACGGGCGGCCGTTCCCGGCCAACCTCAACGGCACCGACTTCGTCCCCGACCTCGTGGCCGCGATCGCCGCGCCGGCGAGGATCGCCCTGCTCGGAGCGCGGTCCGACCGGCTCGACCACGCCGCATCGGCGCTGCGGGCGATCGCGCCGCGCCATGCGGTGCGCATCGTGCGCGACGGCTATTTCAGCGAGGACGACATTCCCTCCATCCTGGCCGATCTCGCCGCCGACCGGCCCGATCTCCTGCTCATCGCAATGGGGGTTCCCAGGCAGGAACTCTTCATCGCCGGGCGCCTGACGGCCAGCCACTGCTCGGTCGCCATGGGCGTCGGCGCGCTGTTCGATTTCCTCTCCGGCGCCGTGCCGCGCGCCCCGGATTTCATGCGCCGACATCGGCTGGAATGGCTGTTCCGGCTCGCCCTCGAGCCGGCGCGCCTGTGGCGGCGCTATGTCATCGGCAATCCGGTGTTCATGGCGCGTGTCCTTGCGCGCAAATGGGCGCTCCGGCGGCGGTAGCGGCGATGTCGACCGCGATCGTGACCGCCAGCTACGCGCCGGATCTCCAGCGCTGCCGGCTCCTGTGCGATTCCATCGACCGCCATGTCACCGGGTTCGAACGCCACTACATCCTGGTTGCCGCCCACGACATGAAGGCGTTTGCCGCGCTGGCCTCGCCCCGCCGCGTCATCGTCGACGAGCGCGACCTGCTGCCGGGCTGGCTGCGGCCGCTGCTCGATCC
>JBATNB010000147.1:0-2102 GCA_049290135.1 Rhizobiaceae bacterium | reverse complement strand
GGCGACAATGTGTCGATCGCGGTGGAACTGATCGTGCCGATCGCCATGGAGGAGAAGCTGCGCTTCGCCATCCGCGAGGGCGGCCGCACCGTCGGCTCCGGTATCGTCGCCTCGATCGTTGAGTAATTGCCGATTGACGGCCCGGCGCCAGCGCCGGGCCGCCAGCGGTCTTGCGGTCTCCGCCAAGACGCAATAGATGCAGAGCGCGCCGCGAGGCGCGTGAAGGGGTATAGCTCAGTTGGTAGAGCAGCGGCCTCCAAATCCGCAGGTCGGGGGTTCGAGCCCCTCTGCCCCTGCCACTATTCTCCGGGGTGGCGCCCGGTCACTGACTGGCCGCAAGCGGTACGATTGGATGGTTCCGCGCCGGCGCTCGTGACATGGAGACGGACTTCGTCGAAAAAGGGCGCGCAAGTGCTTGCGCCTTGACGGAATCGGCTCTATGTGGTGTTGACCTTCGAGCGGCGCGCCGAACATCCCGTTCACGCGCCGCCTGTTTGCGTCTCCCGTTCATCGCCCCACTCGTGGCTTTCGAGGCCGCGATCGGGCATGGAAAGGAGCTGAGAGCGGCAATATGGCGTCCAAAACCAACAATCCGATCACTTTTCTCCAGCAGGTCCGCGCCGAGACATTGAAGGTCACCTGGCCTTCGCGTCGCGAAACCATGATTTCGACCCTGATGGTCGTGGTCATGGCGGTTCTGGCCGCGCTCTTCTTTTTTGCCGCCGACCAGATCATGGGCCTGGCGATCGGCTACATCCTGGGCGCGCGCTGAGCGACCGACCGGCGAGGGATAATATCGACATGACGACCCGGTGGTACATCGTCCACGCCTATTCGAATTTCGAGAAGAAAGTCGCGGAATTCATCGAGGAAAAGGCCAAGCAGAAGGGCCTTTGGGACCGGTTCGAGAAGATCCTGGTGCCGACCGAGAAGGTGGTGGAACTGCGCCGCGGCCGCAAGGTCGATGCCGAGCGCAAGTTTTTCCCCGGTTATGTGCTGGTCAAGGCGCAGCTGACCGACGAGGTGTTCTCGCTCATCAAGAACACGCCGAAGGTCACCGGGTTCCTCGGCGATTCCAAGCCGGTGCCGATCACGGAGAAGGAAGCCGAGCGCATCCTCAACCAGGTGTCGGACGGCGTGACGCGCACCAAGCCGTCAGTGCTGTTCGAGATCGGCGAGCAGGTCCGCGTCGCCGACGGGCCGTTCGCCTCGTTCAACGGCACCGTGCAGGAAGTCGATCCGGAGCGGTCGCGCCTCAAGGTGGAAGTGTCGATCTTCGGGCGCGCCACGCCCGTGGAACTGGAATTCAGTCAGGTCGAGAAGGTCTGACCGAAGCCGCGGGCCTCCGGTCCGCGACAACGCGTGGGAGGAGAGGGCGGCCTGGCCGGCCGTTTCGATCCGGACCACGAACTGCAACCGGCCGGTTTCCGGCCACGACAAGAAGGCAGAAGCACAAATGGCCAAGAAGATCGCAGGCCAGGTCAAGCTGCAGGTTCCGGCAGGGTCGGCCAATCCGTCGCCCCCGATCGGCCCGGCGCTCGGCCAGCGCGGCATCAACATCATGGAATTCTGCAAGGCGTTCAACGCGCAGACCCAGGAAATGGAAAAGGGCGTCCCGATCCCGGTGGTCATCACCTACTACCAGGACAAGTCGTTCACCTTCGCCATGAAGACCCCGCCCGTCTCCTACTTCCTGAAGAAGGCGGCCGGCATCAAGTCCGGCTCCAAGGAGCCCGGCAAGGGCAAGGTCGGCAAGATCGGCCGCGAGGCGATCCGCGACATCGCGGAGAAGAAGATGAAGGACCTCAACGCCAACGACGTCGAGGCGGCCATGCGCATGGTCGAGGGTTCCGCCCGGTCGATGGGCCTGGAAGTGGTGGAGTAAGGCGATGGCGAGCAAGATTGCAAAGCGCGTGGCCAAGACCCGCGAAGGCGTGGACCGCGACCGTCTCTATACGCTGAGTGACGCGGTCAACATGGTCAAGGAACGGGCGCTGGCCAAGTTCGACGAGACCATCGAGGTCGCGCTCAACCTCGGCGTCGACCCGCGTCACGCCGACCAGATGGTGCGCGGCGTGGTCAACCTGCCGAACGGCACCGGC
>JBATNB010000146.1:0-3761 GCA_049290135.1 Rhizobiaceae bacterium | reverse complement strand
GCTTCACCGCGCGCAGCGCCTCGGCCGCCTCGGCCACGAGCCGCCACACGCGCTGCACGAAGCGGTGCGCGCCTTCCACGCCGGCTTCCGTCCAGATCACGTCGCGCTCGGGCGGCGAATCGGAAATCATGAACCAGCGCGCCGTATCGGCCCCGTAGGAGGCGATGATGTCGTCGGGGTCGACGACATTCTTCTTCGACTTCGACATCTTCTCGATCGGGCCGATGGCGATCTCCATCCCGCCCTCGGCGAGGAAAGCGCGCCGCGCGCCGTCGGCCTCCTCGATGCGCACTTCCGCCGGCGTCACCCAGCCCTGCGGACCCTTGTAGGTCTCGTGCACCACCATGCCCTGGGTGAACATGCCCCTGAACGGCTCGGCGAGGTCGAGATGGCCGGTGGCGCGCATGGCGCGGGTGAAGAAGCGCGAATAAAGCAGATGCAGGATCGCATGCTCGATGCCGCCGATATACTGGTCGACCGGCAGCCAGGAATCGGCCGCCGCCGGCTCGGTCGGATTCTCGGCCCACGGCGCGGTGAAGCGCGCGAAATACCAGGACGAATCGACGAACGTGTCCATCGTGTCGGTCTCGCGCCGCGCCGCCTTGCCGCATTGCGGGCAATTCACGTGCCGCCAGGTCGGATGCCGGTCGAGCGGATTGCCCGGCCGGTCGAACTCGACATCGTCGGGCAGCCTCACCGGCAGGTCGGCCTTCGGCACCGGCACCGTGCCGCAGTCGTCGCAATGGATCACCGGGATCGGGCAGCCCCAGTAGCGCTGGCGCGAGATGCCCCAGTCGCGCAGGCGGAACTGCACCTTGCGCATCGCCTGCGGACGGTTGCCGAGCGTGACGGCCTCCAGCCGCGCCGCCACCGCCTGGAACGCCGCCGCCGGCGTCATGCCGTCGAGGTCGCGCGAGTTGATCATCACGCCATCGTCGACATAGGCTTCATCGGTGACCTTGAAGGTGTCGGCATCGCCATCGGCCGGCATCACCACCGGCACCACCGGCAGCCCGTATTTGTTGGCAAAGTCGAGGTCGCGCTGGTCGCCCGACGGGCAGCCGAAGATCGCCCCGGTGCCATAGTCCATCAGCACGAAATTGGCGACATAGACCGGCAGCGTCCAGCTCTCGTCCAGCGGATGCACCACGCGGATGCCGGTGTCGAAACCCTTCTTCTCCGCCGTTTCCAGCGCTGCGACCGAGGTGCCCATGCGGCGGCATTCATCGCAGAACGCGGCAAGCCCCGGATTGGCCGCTCCGGCGGCCCGGGCCAGCGGATGATCCGCGGCAATCGCCATGAACGAGGCGCCGAACAGCGTGTCGGGCCGGGTCGTGTAGACTTCGAGTTCCGAAAAACCGTCCGGCGCGGTGGCGGCATCGAGCGCCCAGCGGATCTGCAGGCCTTCCGAACGGCCGATCCAGTTGCGCTGCATGGTGCGCACCTTCTCCGGCCAGCCGTCCAGCGTGTCGAGCGCGTCGAGCAGGTCCTGCGAAAAGTCGGTGATCTTGAAGAACCACTGGGTCAGCTCGCGCTGCTCCACCGGCGCGCCGGAACGCCAGCCGCGCCCGTCGATCACCTGCTCGTTGGCGAGCACCGTCATGTCGACGGGATCCCAGTTGACCTTGGACTGCTTGCGGTAGACCAGCCCCCTGTCGAGGAAATCGACGAACAGCATCTGCTGGCGGTGGTAATAGTCGACGTCGCAGGTGGCGAATTCGCGCGACCAGTCGAGCGACAGGCCCATGGATTTGAGCTGCGCCCGCATCGTGTCGATGTTGGCGTAGGTCCATTTGCCGGGATGCGTCCTGTTCTGCATGGCGGCGTTTTCGGCCGGCATGCCGAAGGCGTCCCAGCCCATCGGATGCAGGACGTTGAACCCCCTGGCCCGCTTGTAGCGCGCCACGACGTCGCCCATCGTGTAGTTGCGCACATGGCCCATGTGGATGCGCCCCGACGGGTAGGGGAACATCTCCAGCACGTAATATTTCGGTCGCGGATCGTCGTTCGGCGTCTCGAACAGCTTCGCCTCGTTCCAGACCTTCTGCCACTTCGGTTCCGCGACGCGGGGATTGTATCGTTCGGTTGCCATGTTCGCGCGTTCGTTCGATAAGCCTCCGGCGGCGCGCCGAAGCGGGCGGACCTTCACCACGCTTTGGCCCGAGCGTCAACACGAGGCGGGCAGGCCATGGACTTCAGGGCGGAGAATCTCGCGGCCGTTCGCCGCGCCATCGACGGGGCGGCGCGCGAGGCCGGACGCGGGCCCGATGCCGTGACGCTGGTCGCCGTGTCGAAGACCTTTCCGGCCGAGGCGATCGGCCCGGTGATCGCGGCCGGCCAGCGCGTCTTCGGCGAGAATCGCGTCCAGGAGGCCAGGGCCAAGTGGCCGGCGCTGAAGGCGGCGACGCCCGGCATCGAACTGCACCTGATCGGCCCCTTGCAGTCCAACAAGGCGGCCGAGGCGGTGGCGCTGTTCGACGTCATCGAGACGGTCGATCGCGACCGGATCGCCGCGGCGCTGGCGGCCGAGATGCGCCGGCAGGGCCGGACGCCGCGCCTGTTCGTGCAGGTCAATACCGGGCGCGAGCCGCAGAAGGCCGGCATCGATCCCGACGCCGCGCCCGCCTTTGTCGAACGCTGCCGCGCCGTGCACGGCCTGGCCATCGACGGTCTCATGGCCATCCCGCCGGCCGAGGAAGACCCCGCGCCGCATTTTGCCCTGCTCGCCCGCCTTGCCGGCGAAGCCGGCGTCAGGCGCCTTTCCATGGGCATGTCCGGCGACTACGAGACGGCGATCCGGGCGGGTGCCACCCATGTGCGGGTGGGAAGCGCGATCTTCGGCCGGCGCGACTGAGTCCGGCCGGGCCGCGGGCCTTCGAAGCGGTCAGGGCCCATCGCGCCGCGTTGCCGGACACGCCCTCGCACGGCGAAACCATGGACGCAGCCCGGCCGCCTAGCGGCCGTGATAGAGTTCGGCATAGGCGCTGGGCTTGAGCGCGCCGAGCGCGCTGGCCTCGTGCGTCGCCCTGTCGAGCCAGGCCGGATTGATCTCCACGCCCCAGCCCGGCGCATCCGGAATGGTCACGCAGCCATCCTCGACCCGGAACGGATCGCCGAGGAACAGGCCGCGCTGCCAGGGGTAATAGTCGTCGCCCTCGATCGACAGTTCCAGATACTTGCCGGCGTTCGGGATGGCGCCGAGCAGGTGCATGGAGCACATCGTCACCAGCGACAGGTTGGCGCTGTGCGGCGTCACCGGCATTCCGGCCGCCTCGGCCATCCGCGCCACCTTCAGCGAGCGCGTCATCCCGCCCAGATACATCACGTCCGGCTGCGCGATGTCGACCGCGCGCGTGCCGATCATGCGCGCCCAGTGCGCCATGTCCCAGTCCTGCTCGCCGCCCGACACGTCGATGGCGAGCGCGTCGGCCACCTGCTTCGTCGCCTCGATGTCCCACCACGGCGTCGGCTCCTCGTAATGGCCGACGCCATGATCCTCCAGCATGCGCCCGACCGCGATGGCGCGGCCGGCCGAGAAGCCGGAATTGGCGTCGACCAGCTTGGCGATGCCGTCGCCGAGCGCCTTCGACACCGCCGGAATGATGGCTTCCGTGCGCCCCGGCCATTCGTCGATGTCCTGGCCGCACTCCGCCCCGATGCGCCACTTCGCCGCCCGGAACCCCTGTTCCGCGCACAGCCGCGCAAGCCGCCCGGCTTCCGCGTCGGGCGTGATGTCGCGCTTCATCGACGAGGCATAGGCC
>JBATNB010000145.1:0-12633 GCA_049290135.1 Rhizobiaceae bacterium | reverse complement strand
GCCGAACGTGTCGGGCCACGGAATGAAGATCGCCGCGGTCGCCTTGTCGGCGCCGCCGGTCTCGATCGACAGCCCGAGCGGCTCGGCGCGCGTGCGCATGACGTCGACCACCTGCGGATGCAGCGGGCCGGCGAGCGCGATGCGCTTGCGCTGGTCGCGGTGATGGCGGACGGCCAGCGCCATCGCCTCGGCTGCCGCCGTTGCCTCGTCGAGAAGCGACGCGGAGGCGACCGGAAGGCCGGTCAATTCGGTCACCAGCGTCTGGAAATGGAACAGCATTTCCAGCCGCCCCTGGCTGATCTCGGCCTGGTAGGGCGTGTAGGCGGTGTACCAGGCCGGGTTTTCGAACAGGTTGCGCTGGATGACCGGCGGCACGAACACGCCGTGATAACCCTGGCCGATGAAGGAGTGCAGCACGCGGTTCTGCGACAGGATCTCGCCGAGTTCGGCGAGCGCTTCGGTTTCGCTCGCCGCCGGCGGCAGCGACAACGGCCGGTCGAGCCTGATCGACGACGGCACCGTGGCATCGATGAGGGCGTCGAGGCTGGGCACGCCAAGGGCCGCCAGCATGTCGTCGGTATCGTGTCCGCGCGCGCCGATATGCCGGTCGCTGAATTGGCGTTCCCCGCTCATCATGTCACCCGATCGAGGCCAGGTAGGCCGCTTCGTCCATCAGACCCTCGACGTCGCCCGGGTCCGCCAATGTCATCGTCCACAGCCAGCCCTGCGCCAGCGGGTCGGAATTGATCAGTCCGGGTTCCGATCCGAGCAGGTCATTGACCGCGGTCACCGTGCCGGCGACCGGCGCATAGACATCGGAGGCGGCCTTGACCGATTCGACCGTCACCGCGGGAGACCCCTTGGCGAGCACCTGGCCGACCGTCGGCAGGCCGACATAGACGAGGTCGCCGAGCTGTTCCTGCGCGTAGGGCGTGATGCCGACCGTGGCGGTCGAGCCTTCGACGCGGATCCATTCATGGTCGGCGGTGTAGTGGACGGTGCTCATGGTCAGCCTTTCCGGTAATTGTGGGAAACGAAGGGAAGGGGATGGATGGCGACGGGCAGCATCTGCCCGCGAACATTGGCCGCGAGGCGCGCATCGGCGCCAAGGTCGGGGCGGATCAGGCCCATGGCGACCGGCCCATTGAAACTCGGACCGAATCCGCCCGAGGTCACGCGCCCGGCCGGCTGGCCGTTCTCGTCGAAGAGTTCAGCCCCGTCGCGCACGGGCTGGCGACCTTCCGGCCTCAGCCCGACGCGCCTCAGGCGCGGTCCGGCGGCGATGGCCTGCCTGAGCGCGTCGGCGCCGATGAAGGTCCCGGTCTCGCGCAGCGGCTTGGCGATCGCCCACATGAGTTGCGCGTCGAGCGGCGTGGTCGACACGTCGATCTCGTGGCCGTGCAGGCAAAGCCCGGCTTCCAGCCGCAGCGAGTCGCGGGCTGCGAGCCCGATCCATTGTGCCTTGCCGGAGGCGAGCAACGCCTCGGCGAGCGCCGCGCCCCGGTCCGGCGGCACCGCGATTTCGAAGCCGTCCTCGCCGGTATAGCCGGACCGGGTGAGGAAAAATCCGTCCGCCGTTTCGCGTCCGGTCATGAAGGTCAGGCTAGAAACGGGCAATCCGGCCTCGCGCGCGACCGCTTCGGCCCCCGGGCCCTGCAGGGCAAGGAACACGCGATCGAGCGGGTCGATGACGACATTGTAACCCGCGGCGCGAAGCCTGAATTCGGCAATGTCGTTGTCGGCATTGCCGGCATTGGCGACAACCATGAACCGGTCGTCGGCAAGCCGGGTGATGATGAGATCGTCGAGAATGCCGGCATGCTCGTCGAGGAGGAACGTGTACTTCGACTGCCCGGTCGCAAGCCCGGCGGCATCGACCGGACAGGCGCGTGAAAGAAATCGTGCCGTGTCCGGGCCGCTGAAGGCCACGAGCTTCATGTGCGAGATATCGAACAGCCCGGCCGCCGACCGGGTATGCAAATGCTCCTTCAGAACGCCGGCGGGGTAGGTGATGGGCATCGACCATCCCGCGAACGCGCCGAATTTCGCACCGGCGGCGACGTGGATGGAATGGAGCGGCAAATTCTTCTGGGCCGGCAGGTCCGTCATGACTTCTCCAAGGTGCACGATCCGGTCCGCGTTGCCGCGTCCCGGTTTTTTTCATCGTGCCCCTCTGTCTGAAGCCTGAGAGACTGGCGCGGCCGGAACCCTGTCGGCCGCACTTACACCTTCGGCGCGGAGTTGCCTCCGACTTTCCAGAGCGTCGATACCGTCCGCGGTACCCTTTGCCTGAGAGATTTCGGGCGATTTCCCCTTCGGCGGCCGTTGCCGGCTCTCTCCCGCGGACGATCGGGCGCAAGCCCCCGACGAGTCGGACCGTAGTTGATGCCGACGCCGCTGTCACCCGGCAATTCCGTGAACGAAACGCTAACCAAGCGCATTAGTCGAACGTGAATGCCCATCTGCTAGTCATGGCGCGGGAACGGCCTGCAATGGCCATGGTTTGTTTTGGGACGGAGCAACGTCATGGGTGAACTCATTCTCGCAGCGCCGGTTGCCGGCCTGGCGTCCAGGAACCGCATCCTGGCGTCCGACGTCCTCATGCTGCGCCGCGAGGTGTTCCGCGACGGCGTGGCAACGCGCGCGGAGGCCGAATCGCTGTTTGCGCTCGACGCGTCGGCGACCAACAAGTGCGACGAGTGGACGCCGTTCTTCGTCGAGGCGGTGTCCGATTTCGTTGTCTTTGCCGAACCGCCCTCGGGCTACGTCACGCCGGAGAACGCCGCCTGGCTGCGCCGCGCCATCACGCGCGACGGCCGGGTCGACACCGCCACCGAGTTCGAGCTGCTGGTCACGGTGCTGGAGAAGGCCACGAGCGTTCCGGCCGACCTTTCCGCGTTCGCGCTGGCGCAGGTCCGCGATGCCGTGATCGACAACAACGGACCGCTCGGCGGTTCTCATGCCGACCGCGTCATCGACCCGGCCGACGTGCGGCTGATCCGTCGCATCCTCTACGCCGCCGGCGGCGAGGGCAATGTCGCCGTCAGCCACGCCGAAGCCGAGGTGCTGATCGCGCTGAACGAGGCGACCGATCCGGCATCCAACGATCCCGCGTTCAACGATCTCTTCGTCAAGGGGATCGGCTCCTTCCTTCTCGCCGCGACCGGCTACACCGCGCCGCCGCGCGAACAGGCGCTCGCGCAGGAGGAATTCCTGGCCGACGGCAATGTCGACCTTGGCGGATTCTTTTCGCGGATGCTGGCCGGCGGCCTCAAGGCCCTGTCCGGCGCCATGGGCGGTTCGTCCATGGACGATCACTGGCGCGTGCGCAACGAGCGTCAGGCCGAAGCCAGCCGGATCTCCGAGCGTCTCGACCGCGAGGAAGTGGAATGGCTCGCCCGGCGCCTTGGCCGCAACGGCCGGGTCAACGACAATGAGCGCGCATTGCTGCGGTTTCTCTCCGACAACGCCGCGGAAATCCATCCCGACATGAACGCCCTGCTGCAGCGGGCGGTCTGAATCCGGCCGCCTCAGGGCAGGACGCAGCGGATATAAGGCTCGGTCTTGCCAAGGTCGGTGACCTTCATGCGGTTCAGTCCGTCCATTTCCACCGTCAGGGCGCGCACCGAGGTTTCGCCGTTCGCCATGCAGGTCGCCGTCACCAGTTCCGGATTGGCCGTGGGCGGCTCGGTGAGGAGCGCGCAGGTGGCGTTTGCCCGGCGCATCGACTTGATCGTGATGACGGCGTAGCGGTCATACCCGTCCTGGTCGATCCGCGCGCATCCCGCGCCGTCGCCGGCCCAGACCCCGATATAGGGGATGCCCGAAAGGGCGTTGTCATGCAGTGCCGCTTCGCTGGTGTCCGGCTTGAGCCGTTCGATCCGCGCGAGCGTTCCGGCACCTTCCGGCGCGGGGGAAGGGGACTCCGGCTTCACCGCGCCGTCGGTCGTGCATCCTGAAACCATGAGGCAGGCGGCGAACGCCCACCACCCGGCCTTGCCGCGGCCCGTCATGTCGACCCCCGTTTGCTCTTTTCATGTCCCCGGACGGATTGAACGAGCCCGGGGCGGGCAAGTCAACCGGGCTTCGTCACTTGCGCCGCCATTCCTCGATCGCGACCTTGCCGCTGCCGGCATAGGTCCACACCCCGCGCCATGTCCCGTCGGGCTGCTCGAAATAATGGGCGACCCCGAACGTCCCGTCCGCCACATAGCCGACGGCAATCGACGTGTCGGCCTCCTCCGCCGGCCCGGCGACGAACTGTTGCTCGCGGATCAGCGCGCCGATGCCCGAACCGCGATACTCGGTTCCCGCGATCGACCAGCGCACATCGTAGGTCGCGCCGACGCGCTTGACCGTGACGGTCCCGGTATAGGTGCCGCCGGAATCCGGATTGGTTCCGGTGACTGCGAACCGGCCCGTCGGGTCGGCGCAGGCGGGGCCGGCGATCATCAGGGCCAGGACGGCAATTGTGGTGCGTTTCATGGGGGTGATCCTCCGCGTGCCATGCGCCGGATGAGATTGGCACACAATCTCCGCCGGTCAACGGCCATTGCCGCTTGCCGGATGCCGAGAATCGGGGCCATCTCGCACGGATTGGGGGAGTCCGGGGCGCCATGCTGGTCAATCTGCTTGTCGGCACGCTGGTGATGTCGCTGACGATCATCACACACACCGTCGGACTGGTCATCGTGACCCGCGTCATGGCCCACCTGGTCAATCGCTTTCGCTGGCATGGCCACCGCAGCCGCTATCTGGCGATGTTCATCGTCGTCTTCGGGGTGTTCGGCGTCCTGACGCTCGAGATCTGGTTATGGGCGGCGGTCTACAAGCTGGTCGGCGCACTCCCGGATTTCGTCACCGCGCTCTATTTCTCTACCATCACCTTCTCCACAGTGGGCTATGGCGATGTCATCGCGGCGCACGAATGGCGATTGCTGGCGGCGCTGGAGGGCATCAACGGCTTCATCCTGATCGGCTGGTCGACCGCCTATCTCGTCGCCGCCGGCATGCGGGTCGGTCCGTTCCGCCGCGACGAACATTTCTGAGATCGGCGCGGATTAGCCGACAGTCGTGTTGAGGAAGCCCGGCCATGCGCCTAAAAGGGCGCGACACCGGAGGCGGGAGCGGCGCGATGTTTTCCAAGATCCTGATTGCCAACCGTGGCGAGATCGCCTGCCGGATCATCAAGACCGCCCGCCGCATGGGCATCGCGACCGTCGCGGTCCATTCCGACGCGGACGCCCACGCCATGCATGTCGAGATGGCGGACGAAGCCGTCCATATCGGGCCGGCACCGGCGGCCGAAAGCTATCTTGTCATCGACCGGATCATCGAGGCCTGCCGGCGCACGGGCGCCCAGGCCGTGCATCCCGGCTACGGCTTCCTCTCCGAGCGCGCCGCCTTCGCCGAAGCCCTCGCTGCGGCCGGCATCGTGTTCATCGGGCCCAACAAGGGCGCCATCGAGGCGATGGGCGACAAGATCGAATCCAAGAAGGCGGCCGCCGACGCCGGCGTTTCCACGGTGCCGGGTTATCTCGGCGTCATCGGCAGCGAGGCCGAGGCCGTGCGCATTGCCCGCGAGATCGGCTTCCCGGTGATGATCAAGGCGTCCGCCGGCGGCGGCGGCAAGGGCATGCGCATCGCCTGGACGGAGGCGGAAGTCGCGGAAGGCTATGCGCGCTCGAAATCGGAGGCGAAATCGTCGTTCGGCGACGATCGCGTGTTCATCGAGAAGTTCATCGTCAATCCGCGCCACATCGAGATCCAGGTGCTCGGCGACAAGCACGGCAACGTCATCTATCTCGGCGAGCGCGAATGCTCGATCCAGCGCCGCAACCAGAAGGTCATCGAGGAGGCGCCGTCGCCTCTGCTCGACGAGGCGACGCGCCGTGCCATGGGCGAACAGGCCGTGGCGCTGGCCCGGGCCGTCAACTACGATTCCGCGGGAACCGTGGAGTTCGTCGCCGGGCAGGACCGGTCTTTCTTCTTCCTCGAGATGAACACGAGGCTCCAGGTCGAACACCCCGTGACCGAACTCGTCACCGGCGTCGATCTTGTCGAGCAGATGATCCGCGTCGCGGCGGGCGAGCCGCTCGCCTTGCGCCAGGCGGATGTGAAGCTCAAGGGCTGGGCCATCGAGAGCCGCCTCTACGCCGAGGATCCGTACCGCAATTTCCTGCCTTCGATCGGACGCCTGACCCGCTATCGTCCGCCGGAGGAAGGACGGCGCGGCGACGTCGTCGTGCGTAACGACACCGGCGTCTCGGAAGGATCCGAGATTTCCATGTTCTACGATCCGATGATCGCCAAGCTGTGTACCTGGGCGCCCACGCGCATCGCCGCCATCGACGCGATGGGGCAGGCGCTGGACGAATTCGTCGTCGACGGCATCGAGCACAACATTCCGTTCCTGTCCGCCCTGCAGCACCATCCGCGCTGGCGCGAGGGGCGGCTGTCGACCGGCTTCATCGCCGAGGAATATCCCGAGGGGTTCAAGCCGCGCCAACCCGACGCGTCCGAGCGCGCGGTGCTGGCCGCGATCGCGGTGGCGACGGAATTGCTGCGCAAGGACAGGCTCGACCGGCTGACCGGCCGGCTCGCACCGCATTCGGGCGACATCAAGCGCGACTGGATCGTGCGTCTCGGCGATGCGCGGGTTTCGGCGCGCGTCGAGGAAGGCATGATCTCGCTGCCGATCGAGATCGATCTCGCCATCGATTCCGCCGCGCCGGTGACATTGTCCTCCGATTGGCGTCCCGGCGAGATCGTCTGGCGCGGAAGGATCGGCGGGCGCGACGTCGCCGCCCAGCTTCGCGCGGTTCCAAACGGCATTCGCATCGCATGGAACGGGCTGTCCGTCGTCGCGCGGCCGATGATGCCGGAGATCGCTGCGCTGGAACGGCTGATGCCGGTCAAGGCGCCGCCGGACACGTCGCGGCTGCTATTGTGCCCGATGCCCGGCCTGGTCGTGTCCATCGCGGTCGTGGAAGGGCAGGAGGTCAAGGCGGGCGAGACCCTCGCCATCGTCGAGGCCATGAAGATGGAAAACGTGCTGCGCGCCGAGCGCGACGTGACCGTCAAGGCGCTGAAGGCCAGGGCCGGCGACAGTCTCGCGGTTGACGCCATCATCATGGAGTTCGCCTGACTTGAACGTCCGGCCTAAGGGTTTGGCAACGCGTTCGTCCTAGTCTGCCTCCGGAAATCCGGAGTATCACGTTTGTCGCCCCTTTCGATTGCCGGCCTGATCGGCTTTTACGTGCTCGTGATGTTCGTGCTGATGGCGGCGCCGATCGGGGTCCGCCGCATCGAGATGAGCCGTGTCGTCCGCGCGCCGCGTCAGCGGCTGTGGTCCGCGCTCTGGCCGCTGGGCGAGGCTGCCGGCTGGTCGGAGCGGGTTCTGGACAGCCAGGCCGCCGAGCGCCCCGACGAGGTCGCCATGCGCATGGCGTGGCTCGGCCGCGACGGCGAGCCGATCCGGCGGCGGATCCGCTTGTATGACGTGGAGGAAGGCCAGTGTTTTTCGCAACGCATCGTCGATGATTCCTCGCTGGCACAATCGTTCTGGAAGCATTTTCGCGAGGAGACGGAACTTCACGACACCGGCGATGGCATCCGCGTCACCCTGCGCCAGACCGACCGCTATCGCGGCGGCGGCTTCTACCTGTTCCGCTGGTTCCTGATGCGCCGCGAACTCAACAAGCTCAAGATCTGGGCCGAGACCGGCGCCTACAAGCCGGGTGGCGTGTTCGAGCATCCGCTCACCCAGGTGGGATTTGCCATCCTGTCGGCCTTCATTCTCTGGCCGATCTTCGGCCTGAGCCTTGCCGGCTTCGTTTTTGCCGCGACGCTGACCTTCGTCGTCGCCGCGCATGAACTGGGACATATGGCGGCATTCCGCGTCATGGGCCACAGGAGTGCGAGGATGATCTTCATACCGCTGCTTGGCGGAGTGGCCATCGGCGGGCGACCCTATGATTCGCGCTTCGAAGTCGCCTTTTCGGCGCTGATGGGAGCGGGATTTTCCGCGTTCCTGATCCCGATCGGCATCGCCTCGGCGGTTGCCGCCTCGCATGCCGGCGATCGGTTCGCGTCGGCGTCATTCGCCGCCTTCGTCGCCTGCGCCGCGCTGTTCAATCTGGTCAATCTCGTCCCGGTATGGAAATTCGATGGCGGCCAGGTGCTGCGCCAGATCTGTCCGACGCCGCTCAGCCTTGGCCTGGCGTCGTTTTCCATGTTGTTCGGATTTCTCGGCTTCGGGTTTATCGTCGGTTTCCCGCCGCGCGTGCTGCTGATCGGCGGCGCGGTGCTGGCCATCCTGTCGCTGATCAGCCAGGGCGCCAACGTCAGGCTCAAGGGTGAACTGAAGCCGATCGTCGGGCGCGAGCGGATGGCCATTGCCGCAGCGCTGGCCTCGACCTTCGTCATCCATGCCTCAGGCGCCGCCTGGGCGATGGGCCGCATCCTCAACTAGGGTCGGGAGCCTGGGCAAGCGCCCCGAACACCTCCACGAAGCTTGCCTTCAGCGCCGCGTCATAATCATCCATCGTGACCGGAAGACCGAGATCGACCAGGCTGGTCACGCCATAGCCGGAGATGCCGCACGGCACGATTCCGGAGAAATGGTCGAGGGCCGGTTCGACGTTGACGGCGATCCCGTGAAAACTGACCCAGCGGCGCAGGCGAATGCCGATGGCGGCGATCTTGTCCTCCGCCGGCCGGCCATCGGCCAGTGGCGGCCTGTCCGGCCTTCGCACCCAGACGCCGACCCGATCCTCGCGCCGCTCGCCTGTCACGTTGAAGCGGTCGAGGCTGGCGATGATCCAGTCTTCCAGCGCGCCGACGAACGCCCGCACGTCCTCCCGGCGCCGCTTCAGGTCGAGCATCACATAGGCCACGCGCTGGCCGGGACCGTGATAGGTGTATTCGCCGCCGCGTCCGGTCTGGAAGACCGGAAAGCGCTCCGGCGCGAGCAGATCGGCCGCCCGGGCCGAAGTGCCACCGGTATAGAGCGGCGGATGCTCGACCAGCCAGACGCACTCGCTGGCGCCCTGGTCGCGGATGGCGGCCGCCCGCGCCTCCATGAAGGCGACGGCCAGCGGGTAGGGCGTCAGTCCGCGGCTGACGCGCCACTCCACCGGCCCGCCGTCGCGCGCATGCATCGTTCCGCCGGCTGTTCCGCGTTCGGCCATTTCGCCTCCTGCCAGGCATCGCAATAACGCGTCGCGGCCCCTGCCGCAAACAGCTCCCGAAAGGCAGCCGGGACGCCGGGAAAATAGCCGGCGGCGGCCTATTGTTTGTCCGGAAACGATTTGCTACATGCCCCGGGCCGGTCGCGGACCGGCGCTTTCCGGCTCGCGGTCGTGGCGGAATTGGTAGACGCGCAGCGTTGAGGTCGCTGTGGGGCAACCCGTGGAAGTTCGAGTCTTCTCGACCGCACCAGATACCCGGAAAAAGCGTCCCGACTCATCTCCTCAAGGGTCGACCCCGGTCGAATTTTCGTTTGCACCGCCGGAAAAGCGCGCCTAGACCAAGGCGCCGCGGACGTTTGCGCCAATGCGGGCGGGCAATCACGAAAAACCAATCTGGCCGGCCGGCGCCGGTCATGATGACGGGGCTGGACCATGGACGACAACGCCGAGCGCCCCCTGTCCGGGGATGATGTCGCCGATGGCCTCTACGCCTCCGATGGCGATGTTTCGCAAACCTTCCTGGCGCATGTTGGGGCGGCCATCGCCGACCGGGACACGATCGTGCTCAAGCGCGACGTGGCCGAGCTTCACGAGACCGAACTCGCCGATCTTCTGGAAGCCCTGCAACCGCCGCAGCGCCAGGCGCTGGTGGAATTGCTGGGCGAGGATTTCGATTTCGAGGCGCTGACGGAAGTCGACGAGGCGATCCGCATGGAGATCGTCGAGCAGCTTCCCAACGACCAGATTGCCGAGGCCGTCCGCGATCTCGATTCCGACGATGCCGTCTACATCCTGGAAGACCTCGATGCCGCGGATCAGGAGGACATTCTTGGCAAGCTGCCCTTCGCCGAGCAGATCCGTCTCCGCAAGGCGCTGGAATATCCCGAGGAATCCGCTGGTCGGCGCATGCAGACCGAGTTCGTGGCCGTCCCGCCGTTCTGGACCGTCGGCCAGACCATCGACTACATGCGCGACGACACCGACCTGCCGGAATCCTTCGCCCAGATCTACATCGTCGATCCGGCCGTCAAGCTTCTCGGCGCGGTCGATCTTGACCGCATCCTGCGCACCAAGCGGTCGGAGCGGGTCGGCGACATCATGCACGAAACCCGGCACGCGATCCCGGCGCTGATGGACCAGGAAGACGCCGCGCAGGTGTTCGAGCAATACGATCTGCTTTCCGCCGCCGTGGTCGACGACAGCGAGCGGCTGGTCGGCGTGCTCACCATCGACGACATCGTCGACGTCATCCAGCAGGAAGCCGAGGAGGACATCATGCGCCTCGGCGGCGTTGGCGACGAGGAATTGTCCGACAGCGTGCTGGAAACCTCGCGTTCGCGCATTCCCTGGCTTCTGGTCAACCTGGCGACCGCGTTCATCACCGCGACCTTCATCGGGTTGTTCGACACCACCATCGAGAAGAAGGTGGCGCTTGCCATCCTGATGCCCATCGTCGCCTCGCTCGGCGGCAACGCCGGCATCCAGACCATGACGGTGACGGTGCGGGCGCTGTCGACGCGCGATCTCGACACCCACAATGCCCGCCGCATCATCCGGCGCGAGGCGCTTGTCGGCCTGGTCAACGGCGCCACGATTGCCATTCTCATCGGCACCGTCGCCGCGCTGTGGTTCCGCGAACCGCAACTCGGCATGGTCATCGCCGTCGCCATGATCGGCAGCCTGCTGATGGCGGCGTTCGCCGGCATCCTCATTCCGCTCCTGCTCGACAAGCTCGGCGCCGATCCGGCGATTTCCTCGTCGATCTTCGTCACCATGATCACCGACCTGACCGGGTTCGTCGGATTCCTCGGGCTCGCGGCCTGGTGGTTCGGGCTCGGCTGGGGCTGACCCTTGACCGCGCCGTCGCGGCGCATCAAATGGGGCGCATGGTCACCGTGCACGACACCACCGGCGCCGCTCGCCCGCGCCATCCCGAGAAAGCCCATCGCGCCGACCAGCAGGTCGCGCGCAAGCCGGACTGGATCCGGGTGAAGGCGCCGACGTCGCGCGGCTATCTGGAAACCCGCGCGCTGGTGCGCGAGAACAAGCTGGTGACGGTCTGCGAGGAAGCGGGCTGTCCCAACATCGGCGAATGCTGGGAGAAGAAGCACGCGACCTTCATGATCATGGGGGACGTCTGCACCCGTGCCTGCGCGTTCTGCAACGTCGCCACCGGCAAGCCGGCGCCGCTCGACCGGAACGAGCCGGAATCGGTCGCCCGCGCGGTGCGCGACATGGGCCTGTCGCATGCCGTCATCACCTCGGTCGATCGCGACGACCTCGACGATGGCGGCGCGACGCATTTCGCCGAGACGATCCGCGCCATCCGGCAGGCCGCCCCGCGCACGACCATCGAGGTGCTGACGCCGGATTTCCTGCGCAAGGACGGCGCGCTTGAAATCGTCGTCGCCGCACGGCCCGACGTCTTCAACCACAATCTGGAAACCGTGCCGTCGAACTATCTGACGGTGCGGCCCGGCGCGCGCTACTTCCATTCGATCCGGCAGCTTCAGCGCGTCAAGGAAATCGATCCGGACCTGTTCACCAAGTCGGGGATCATGGTGGGCTTGGGCGAGGAGCGCAACGAAGTGCTCCAGCTCATGGACGACCTGCGCACCGCCGATGTCGATTTCCTCACCATCGGCCAGTATCTGCAGCCGACCCGCAAGCACCATCCGGCGCTCGCCTTCATCACCCCCGAGGAATTCAAGGCCTACGAAACCGTGGCCTACACCAAGGGTTTCCTGCTCGTTTCGGCCAGCCCGCTGACGCGCTCTTCGCATCATGCCGGGGAGGATTTCGAACGGCTGCGCGCGGCACGGCTCGCCCGCGCCTGACATGCCGCGCTTCGAGAGCGTCCGGCGGGTCGACCATTCCGCCGCCGAGATGTTCGCGCTCGTCGCCGATGTGGAGCGCTATCCCGAGTTCCTGCCGCTGTGCGAGGCGCTGGTGGTGCGCGAGCGCCGGCAGCGCGGCACGACAAGCCTGCTCATCGCCGACATGACGGTGGGGTATCGCAACATCCACGAGACCTTCACCAGCCGCGTGTTCCTGCAGCCGGACGACGGCGCCATCGACGTGGCCTATCTCGACGGACCATTCTCCCGCCTCGACAATCGCTGGCGCTTCCGCGATGCGGGGCCGGGGTCAAGCGAGATCTCGTTCTTCATCGACTACGAATTCCGCAACCGCATGCTCGGCGCGCTGATGGGCACGATGTTCGATCGCGCATTCCACGCCTTCTCGGAAGCCTTCGCGGAGCGCGCCGACCGGATTTACAGGTCGGCGCCGTCGACGTGACCGTGCCCCATGGAGGCGTTGAGCAGCCGCAACGCGGTTTCGGCGGCAGCCTTGCGCACCGTGGCGCGCCCGAACCCGGCATAGAGGCGGTGCTTGGCATGCGTGGCGTGGCCGCGCGCCGCCACCGCGAACCACACCAGCC
>JBATNB010000144.1:0-2102 GCA_049290135.1 Rhizobiaceae bacterium | reverse complement strand
GCGCCCGAAGGCCGGCGTCGGCGAAGCAGTTCCGGCGAAACGGCAAAAGACGATCGCCGACATCATTCTGGGCAACTGACGCCCCCTATTCCCGATACCAGGCGACCTGAGCGCCGGTGGCGACCAGAGCGCCGTCGCGGCTCCACAGTTCCATGTGCTGGTCAAAGAAGTTGGCGTGCATGCGCTTGGACCGGGCGGCGCCGAGCAGCGGCCCTGTGCCCAGCGCGGCGATTTCCGGCGCCGAGGCATGGAAATAGGTGGTCAGCGAAACCGTGCCGAGCGGCACCATGACGCCTCGCGCCTTGACGATGCGCGGCAGGAAGCAATCGGCGATCGAGGCCAGCGCGGCGTGGTCGAGCGGACGCGGCGGCCGATCCGCCACCCAGACGAGCGAGGCGGAATCGCGCAGTTCGTCGAACGGGGCGGCGGCGAACTCCGGCATGCCGCCGATGTAGCGCATGTCGTAGGCATCGAGCCACCGGAGCGGGGCCGGCGTCGGGATCGCCGGCACCTCGTGAGGCGGGGGAACCCGCGGCATGTCGGCATCATGATGCGAAAAGACCGCGCCGCGCGCGCCGCAGACGATGGAGGCGGTCGAACGCACCTGCCCCTGTTGCGTCAGCATCAGCGACCAGTGCTGGGTGTACTTGCCGGCGCGCTCCAGGCGGGTGGCGATCTCGAACGGACCGTCGGCGATGGCGCCGCAATAATTGACGGTCTGGGCCACCGGATCGCCGGCGCGGCGCGGATCGCCCATCACCGCGTTCATGAGCACCGCGGCGGTGATGCCGCCATAGGGTCCGGCCATGTTGGCGTAGTCCGGCGTCGTGCGCCCGGCGTAACGGCCCTCGCCGTTGGGGTCGAGCCTTATGGCGTCGTCGAAGGGATGGAGCATTGGGCACCTCGGGCGATTTCCATACCAGACCGCGACGGCCTGGCGAATCACGTTCGGCCCATGTTTCCGCGCCATGGACAGTGTGTCACCCCGCACCGTCGTCGCGACGCCGCAAAGGCGGGCGCACATGCGCCATGGATGGAGGATCCTCGATGAAACCCATGCTGCACCTTGCACTTGCCATCGGCGGCGCACTTGCCCCGCTTTCGGCGCAGGCCCAGACGGCCCCCTCGCCCGGCGAGGCGGCGGCCTATGTCGGGCTGCTGCGCGCCGCGCATCTCGGCGATGCCGCCGAAACCGCACGGCTGGCGGCAAGCGGCGGCGAACGCGATGTCCGCGACGGCAACGGGCGAACCGCCGTGCATGTGGCGGCGTTCGCCTCGCACGAGGCGGTGATCGCCGCGCTTGCGAAGGCCGGCGCCGACATGAACGCGTTCGATAATGACGCCTATGACGCGGTCACCATCGCGGCGGTCGCCAACGATCCGGAGATGCTCGATGCGGCATTGGCGGCGGGCAACCGCGCCGACAACATCACCAGCCGCTACATCGGCACGGCGCTGATCGCGGCGGCGCATCTCGGGCACCATGAGGTGGTCAGCCGCCTCATCGCGGCCGGCGCCCCGCTCGACCATGTCAACAATCTCGGCTGGACGGCGCTGATCGAGGCGGTGGTGCTCGGCGACGGCGGGCCGGACCACCAGAAGACGGTGGCGCATCTGGTCGCCGCGGGCGCCGACCGCTCCATCGCCGACCGCGACGGACGGACGCCGCTGGAGCTTGCCCGGGCACGCGGCTATGGCGACATTGCGCGGCTGATCGAGGCGCCGTGAGCCGCCTCACACGTCCAGATTGGCCACGCTCAGCGCATTGTCCTGGATGAACTCGCGGCGCGGCTCGACATCGTCGCCCATCAGCCGGGCAAACAGCGCGTCGGCGTCGACGGCGTCGTTGATGCGGACCTGCAGCAGCGAGCGGGCGTTGGGATCGAGCGTCGTCTCCCACAATTGCTCGGCGTTCATCTCGCCCAGCCCCTTGTAGCGCTGCATGGCGATGCCCTTGCGGCCGGCGGCGAACACCGCGTCGAGCAGCGCCAGCGGCCCGTTGACCATGGTCGCCGATTCACGCCGGCGCAGCATCGCCGGCTGGCGGTAGATGTCGCCCAGGCGGGCGGAATGGCGATCAAGCGCGCGCGCATCGGCCGAGC
>JBATNB010000143.1:0-10133 GCA_049290135.1 Rhizobiaceae bacterium | reverse complement strand
CCAAGAAGCCGCGCAAGGCGAAGGCGGTCGCGCCGACGCTCGCGGCCGCGCCCAGGGCGCCGGAGCCCGCCATCAAGGCCGAGGATGCGCGCCGCATTGTTGTCGTCGGCGACTTCATCGCCGGTGGATTGGCCGACGGCCTGATCGCGGCGCTGAAGACCAACCCGTCCCTCGTCGTGATCGACCGGTCCAATGGCTCATCGGGTTTCGTGCGCGACGATCACTATGACTGGACGGCGCGGATCGCCGAGATCGTGGAGGCCGAGAAACCGGCCGTTCTGGTCATGGCGATCGGTTCCAACGATCGCCAGAGCATGAAGATCGACGCCTCCCGCGAGCAGCCGATGACCGACACCTGGAATGCCGACTATGCGCGCCGCGTCAACGGGTTCGCCGATGCGGTGAAGGCGACCGGCACCCGTCTCGTCTGGGTCGGCCAGCCGTCGTTCAAGCCACCGGCCCTGTCGTCGGCCATGATCGCCTTCAACGATGTCTATCGCGCCGCCGCGGCGCGTACCGGCGCGACCTTCGTCGATGTCTGGGACGGATTTGTCGACGAGGCCGGCGTGTTCACGACCACCGGCCCCGACATCAACGGCCAGCCGGCGCGCCTGCGCGCCAATGACGGCATCAACCTGACCGAGGCCGGGCGCAGGAAAATGGCGTTTTATGCGGAAAAGCCGCTGGGCAAGTTGTTTGCCTCGATTCCGTCCTCGGCGCTGTCGCTTCCCGCCGCCGTGCGCGAAACGGAGGACAGCGCGCCGGCGCCCGTCATCGATCGCATGGCGCCGCTTGCCATCGACGATCCGGCGCTCGATGGCGGCGGCGAGTTGCTGGGCGCCACGGTGGCCGGCGGCAATGCGCCGGCAGCATCCGCGACCGCGCCCGCGGGGCGGGCGGATGCCTTTCCGCGCCCCAAGGGCGCACTTAACTGATCCGGGAAGCGGTCAGCGCAGGGTCGATATCTTGCGCGCCACGAACAGCGTCAGCGGAATGGCCAGAATGGCGCCCGCGACGGCGGCGTAAATGATCTGCATGCCGTCAAAACGGCCGAGGCTGAGGATTGCCGTGACGGCAATGCCTGCCAGGGCCGAAGCCACCATGATGTAGACGAGCCAGAAGAGCTTGCCCATGATTCCCACTCCTGTGCGACCGGATCCCGCGTCGGGCGCGATGTTTCACCGCCCGGCAAAGCCGCTGCTTTGATCTGGCGCAACCGCGCGCATTATGTCGCGCGGCGCCGCCAGCCCCTCACCGGGGAAGATCGGTTTCGCCCATGATCGCCAGATCGATGGCACGCGCGGCCTGGCGACCTTCGCGGATTGCCCAGACCACCAGCGACTGGCCACGCCGCATGTCGCCGGCGACATACACTTTCGGCGCGGAGGTGGCATAGGCGGTGTCGTTGGCGGCCACGTTCCGGCGCGAGTCGAACGCCACGCCGAGTTCGCTCAGCATGCCGTCATGGATCGGATTGACGAACCCCATGGCCAGAAGCACCAGATCCGCCTTGAGCGTGAACTCGCTGCCGGGGACCTTCTGCATGCGCTCGTCCAGCCGCATGCATTTCAGACCCTTGACCACGCCGGAATCGCCAACGAACGCCTCGGTGCCGACGGAGAAATCGCGCATCGCGCCCTCTTCGTGCGAGGACGAGGTGCGCAGCTTCAGCGGCCAGCGCGGCCAGGTCGTCGCCTTGTCCTCCAACACCGGCGGCTTCGGCATGATCTCGAGCTGGGTCACCGACAGCGCGCCCTGGCGCACCGAGGTGCCGATGCAATCCGACCCCGTATCGCCGCCGCCGATGACCACCACATGCTTGCCGCCGGCCAGGATCGGTTCATTGGTGTCGAGCGTCTCGCCCGAAACGCGCCGGTTCTGCTGCGGCAGGAAGTCCATGGCGAAATGCACGCCGGCAAGATCGCGCCCCGGCACGTCGAGATCGCGCGGCAGTTCGGACCCGCCGGCAAGCAGCACCGCGTCGTGGCGCGCAAGCAGTTCGCCGGCCTTCAGCGTCACGCCGACATGCACGCCGTTGTGGAAGGTGACACCCTCGGCCTGCATCTGCTCGACGCGACGGTCAATGTGGTGCTTCTCGAACTTGAAGTCGGGAATGCCGTAGCGCAGCAATCCGCCCGGGCGGGCATGCTTCTCATAGACATGCACGTCATGGCCGGCGCGCGCCAGCTGCTGCGCAGCCGCCATTCCGGCCGGCCCCGAGCCGACGATGCCCACCGACTTGCCGGTCTTTCGCGCCGCGATTTCCGGCTTGATCCAGCCATGCGAGAACGCCCGGTCGGCGATGGCACATTCGATCGACTTGATGGTGACCGGCGTGTCCTCGATGTTGAGCGTGCACGAGGCCTCGCACGGCGCCGGGCAGACGCGCCCGGTGAACTCCGGGAAATTGTTGGTCGTGTGCAGGTTGCGCGCCGCCTCTTCCCAGTCCTGGTGATAGACGAGATCGTTCCAGTCGGGGATCTGGTTGTTGACCGGACAGCCATTGTGGCAATACGGCACGCCGCAATTCATGCAGCGCGAGGCCTGGTCCACCGTCGCGCCTTCCGACAGCGGAATGACGAACTCCCGGTAGTGGCGGATGCGATCGGACGCCGGCGCATATTTGCGGTCCTGCCGGTCGATCTCGAGAAAACCTGTTACCTTGCCCATGGTCTCAACCTTCTATGGCTCGCGGCGCGCGGCGCCGTATCCTGGCGGACGCCGGCGGATCACTCCGCCGCGACGCCCATGCGCGAACGCTCCATGTCCATCAATGCGCGCCGGTACTCCACCGGCATCACCTTGCGGAACCGCGGCCGCCACTCGGCCCAGTTCTGCAGTACCTCCTTGGCCCGCTGCGAGCCGGTGTAGTGCAGGTGATTGGAGATGAGCTGGTAGAGCCGCTCCTCATCGTGCCGGGTCATGTCGCCCGACACGTCGACACGGCCCTTGTGACCGATGTCGCCGGCGCGGTGATGCAGCCGCTCCAGAAGCTCGTCCTCTTCCGGAACCGGTTCGAGCTCCACCATCGCCATGTTGCAGCGGCGCGGGAAATCGCCTTCCTCGTCAAGCACATAAGCGATGCCGCCGGACATGCCGGCCGCGAAGTTGCGGCCGGTCTTGCCGATCACCACCACGACGCCGCCGGTCATGTACTCGCAGCCGTGGTCGCCGACTCCCTCGACAACCGCGATGGCGCCGGAATTGCGCACCGCGAAGCGTTCGCCGGCCACGCCTCGGAAGTAGCATTCGCCCTCGATGGCGCCGTAGAGCACGGTGTTGCCGACGATGATCGACTCCTCCGCCTTGTAGGCCGTGCCCTCCGGCGGTCGCACCACGATGCGCCCGCCCGACAGGCCCTTGCCGACATAGTCGTTGGCCTCGCCGACAAGATCGAACGTCACGCCACGGGCGAGGAACGCCCCGAAGGACTGTCCGGCCGAGCCGGCCAGCGTCACATGGATCGTGTCGTCCTTCAGCCCCTTCAGGCCGTAGCGCCGCGCAACCTCGCCCGACAGCATGGCGCCGGCGGTGCGATCGGTGTTGCGGATCGGCGCCTCGATGCGCAACGCCGTCTGGCGATCGAGCGCCGGCGCCGCGTCGGCGATCAGCTTGCGGTCGAGGATGTCGTCGATCGGATGCTGCTGGCGGCGCGTCCAGCGCGTCTCCCCGGCCGGCGCCTCGACCTTGTGGAACAACTGGCCGAAGTCGAGCCCGCTCGCCTTCCAGTGGTCGATGAGCGCCTGCTTGGACAGGAGCTCGGTGCGCCCGACGATCTCGTCCAGCGAACGGAAGCCCATGTTGGCCAGCCACTGCCGCACGTCCTCGGCGATGAAGAAGAAGAAGTTGATGACATGCTCCGGCGTGCCCTTGAAGCGCTTGCGCAGCACCGGATCCTGCGTCGCCACGCCGACCGGGCAGGTGTTGAGATGGCATTTGCGCATCATCACGCATCCGGCCGAAATGAGCGGCGCGGTGGCGAATCCGAATTCGTCGGCGCCCAGCAGCGCACCGACGATCACGTCGCGGCCCGTCCGCAAGCCGCCATCGACCTGCAGCGCCACGCGCGAGCGCAGGCCGTTCTTGACCAGCGTCTGTTGCGTCTCCGCCAGGCCGATTTCCCACGGGCTGCCGGCATGCTTGATGGAGGTCAGCGGCGAGGCGCCGGTTCCCCCTTCATAGCCGGAGATGGTGATATGGTCGGCGCGCGCCTTGGCCACCCCGGCCGCGACCGTGCCGACGCCGACCTCCGAGACAAGCTTCACCGACACGTCGCCGCGCGGGTTGACGTTCTTCAGGTCGTAGATCAGCTGCGCCAGATCCTCGATGGAATAGATGTCGTGGTGCGGCGGCGGCGAGATGAGGCCGACGCCCGGCGTCGAATGGCGCACCTTGGCGATGACGGCATCGACCTTGTGCCCGGGCAACTGGCCACCCTCGCCGGGCTTGGCGCCCTGGGCCATCTTGATCTGCATCATGTCGGAGTTGACGAGATATTCCGCCGTCACGCCGAACCGCCCCGATGCGACCTGCTTGATGGCGGAACGTTCCGGATTGGGCGAACCGTCCGGCAGCGGCTCGAAGCGATCCGGCTCCTCGCCGCCCTCGCCGGTGTTTGACTTGCCGCCGATGGCGTTCATGGCGCGCGCCAGCGTGGTGTGGGCCTCGCGCGAGATCGAGCCGAACGACATGGCGCCCGTGGCAAACCGCTTCACGATCGTCGCGGCCGCCTCGACCTCCTCGATCGGCACCGGCAAGCGGCCATCCTCAACCGCGGTGCGGATGTGGAACAGGCCGCGGATGGTCTTGGCCCGCGCTGTCGCGCCGTTGATCTCGGCGGCATAGGACAGATACGTGTCGAACGACTTCCTGCGCACCGCATGCTGAAGGTTCGCCACCGCGTCCGGCGACCACACATGCGCCTCGCCGCGCTGGCGGAACATGTATTCGCCGCCGACGGAAAGCGCGTGGCGCAGCACCGGATCGTTGCCGAAGGCGCCCTTGTGGCGGCGTACGGTCTCGGCCGCCACTTCGTCCAGGCCGATGCCCTCGATGCGGGTTGCCGTGCCGGTGAAATATTTGGCGACGAACGACGACTTGAGGCCGACGGCATCGAAGATCTGCGCGCCGCAATAGGACTGGTAGGTCGAGATGCCCATCTTGGACATCACCTTGAGGATGCCCTTGCCGATCGACTTGATGTAGCGCGACACGACTTCGTCGGCTTCCACCTCCTTCGGGAACTCGCCGCGCGCATGCATGCCGCACAGCGTATCGAAGGCCAGGTACGGGTTGATCGCCTCGGCGCCGTAGCCGGCGAGGCAGCAGAAATGATGCACTTCGCGCGGTTCGCCCGATTCCACCACCAGGCCGACGGAGGTGCGCAGGCCCTTGCGGATGAGATGATGGTGCACGGCCGCCGTCGCCAGCAGCGCCGGGATCGGCGTGCGGTCCGGACCGACCTGCCGGTCCGACAGGATGATGATGTTGTAACCGCCTGCCACCGCCGCCTCGGCGCGTTCGCACAGGCGGTCAAGCGCGCCGCCCATGCCGGCCGCGCCCTCGAGCGAGGGATAGGTGATGTCGAGCGTCTTGGTGTCGAACCGGTCCTCGGTGTGGCCGATGGAACGGATCTTCTCCAGGTCGCCATTGGTCAGGATCGGCTGGCGAACCTCCAGGCGCTTGCGCCGCGACGTGCCGATCAGATCGAAGATGTTCGGGCGCGGGCCGATGAAGGACACCAGGCTCATCACCAGTTCCTCGCGGATCGGATCGATCGGCGGGTTGGTGACCTGGGCGAAGTTCTGCTTGAAATAGGTGTAGAGCAGCTTGGACAGGTCCGACATCGCCGAAATCGGCGTGTCGGTACCCATCGAGCCCACGGCCTCCTGGCCGGTGACCGCCATCGGCTCCATCAGCAGCTTGACGTCCTCGGTCGTGTAGCCGAACGACTGCTGGCGGTCGAGCAGCGACACGTCGGCCCTCAGCGCCCGCGGCGCCACCGGCTTCAGGTCCTCCAGGATCAGCTGCGCCGATTGCAGCCACTGCCCGTAGGGATGCGCCGCCGCGATTTCCGCCTTGATCTCGTCGTCGGAAACGATCCGGCCCTTGGCCAGATCGATCAACAGCATCTTGCCCGGCTGCAACCGCCACTTGGCGACAATGCTGCGCTCGTCGACGGGAAGCGTTCCGGCCTCGGACGCCAGGATGACGCGATCGTCGTCGGTGACGATGTAGCGCGCCGGACGCAGGCCGTTGCGGTCGAGCGTGGCGCCGATGGTACGGCCATCGGTGAAGGCGACCGCGGCCGGGCCGTCCCACGGCTCCATCAGCGCGGCGTGGTATTCGTAGAACGCCTTGCGGTCGCCATCCATGAGCTTGTTGCCGGCCCAGGCTTCCGGGATCAGCATCATCATGGCGTGCGGCAGCGAATAGCCGCCCTGCCACAGGAACTCGAGCGCATTGTCGAAGCAGGCCGTGTCCGACTGGCCTTCGTAGGAAATCGGCCACAGCTTGGCGATGTCGTTGCCGAACAGCTCCGAATCGACCGAGGCCTGGCGCGCCGCCATCCAGTTGACGTTGCCGCGCAGCGTGTTGATTTCGCCGTTGTGCGCCACCATCCGGTAGGGATGGGCGAGCTTCCACGACGGGAAGGTGTTGGTGGAGAAGCGCTGATGCACCAGCGCCAGCGCCGATTCGAACCGCGGATCGGAAAGATCGGGGAAATAGGCCTTCACCTGGTAGGCCAGGAACATGCCCTTGTAGACGATCGTGCGCGCCGACATCGACACCAGGTAGAAGCCGTTGTCGCGGCCCTCGGTCTCCGCGTAGATGCGCGACGAGATCACCTTGCGCAGGATGTAGAGGCGGCGCTCGAACGTTTCCTCATCCGAGACCGTCTCCGGCCGGCCGAAGAACACCTGGCTGTGATACGGCTCCGAAGCCACGATCTCCGGCGCCTTCGACAGCGACGAATTGTCGACCGGCACGTCGCGGAACCCGAGCAGCGGAATGCCTTCGGAGGCCGCGGCCTCGCGGATGATCGTCTCGCAATGCGCCCGCAGGACCGGATCCTGCGGCATGAAGGCATAGCAAACGCCATACTCGCCCGCCGGCGGCAACGTCACGCCAAGCCGCGCCATTTCCTCGCGGAAGAACCGGTCGGGAATCTGCACGAGCATGCCGGCGCCGTCGCCAACCAGCGGATCGGCGCCAACCGCGCCGCGATGGGTGAGGTTCTCCAGGATGTAGAGCCCGTCGGCGACGATGCGGTTGGACTTCACGTTCTTCATGTTGACGACGAAACCGACGCCGCAGGCATCGTGCTCGAAGGCCGGATCGTAGAGGCCCTCGGCGTCCGGCAATCCGAACCGGCCGGCCGGGGTCTGGAATTGCGCGCGCTCTGTCTTCGTCATCGTGCTCTCCATCGGCGTCGAGCCCTTTTAAAAAGGGCGCGCCGGACCCGACGAGGCCATTGGCCAGCGCCCGGACCGGCACTTTATGACAGCAATGCTGCCCTAATCACTGGATCGCAAATCGCGGACCGATGCGCAAGTCTCAAAATGACCGGGATTCGCCCATTCGGCTGACTAGATTGCCGAATCCCGCCCGATTGCGCAATTTTATTGCTCAACCGATTCTTTTGCGAGCGCTCTGGCGTCCCGCCACGGCCCCCGTCTATACAGGATCCCTCGCATCCGGGGGACGACCATGATCTTCGCATCCGACAATTGGGCCGGCGCTCATCCGGCGATTGCCGACAGCCTGACGCGCGCGGCGGCGGGCTATGCCCCGGCCTACGGGAGCAGCGATCTCGACAAGGCGGTCGAAGCCCGGTTCAACGACATCTTCGAGCGCGAAGTCGCCGTCTTTTTCGTCGGAACGGGAACCGCCGCCAATGCGCTGGCGCTCGCGGCGGTCAACCGGCCGGGCGGCATTTCGTTCTGCCACCGACTCGCCCACATGATCGAGGACGAGTGCGGCGCACCGGAATATTTCACCGGCGGCGCGCGCCTGTGTCCCGTCGACGGCCCGCTCGGCCGTTTCGGCGTCGAGGCGCTGGAACGCGAACTCGACCGCTATCCGCCCGACTTCGTGCATGCCGGACAGCCGATGGCGGTGTCGATCACCCAGGCAACCGAGGCCGGCACGGTCTATCGCCTCGATGAGATCGCCGCCATCGCCGCGACCTGCCGCCGCCATGGCCTGCCGCTGCACATGGATGGCGCGCGCTTCGCCAATGCACTGGTGTCGCTGGATGCCACGCCGGCCGAGATGACCTGGAAGGCTGGCGTCGACATCGTGTCTTTCGGGGGCACCAAGAATGGCTGCTGGTGCGCCGAAGCCGTGGTGTTTCTCGATCCCGCGCGCGCCCGCGATTTCCCCTTCATCCGCAAGCGCGCCGCGCAGCTCTTCTCCAAGTCGCGCTTCATCGCCGCGCAGTTCGCCGCCTATCTGGACGGCGACCTCTGGCTGCGCCTCGCCGCCCACGCCAACGACATGACCCGGCGTCTGGCCGCGATTGTCCGCGCCGCGCCGGGCATGCGCCTCGCCTGGGAGCCGGACGCCAACGAGCTCTTCGCGATCATGACCGAGGCACGGGCGGCGGCGCTGCGCGCGCAGGGCGCTCGGTTCCATGATTGGAACCTGCCGCCCACCATCGCCGGAACACTGGCGCCCGACGAAGGCCTCTTCCGCTTCGTCACCTCGTTCGCGACGACGGAGGAAGAGACCGACGCGTTCGCCCGGATCGTCGGCTGAACACGCCGGCGTGAGCGCCGCGTGGTTTCCTCTGACGCGGCGTTGATTTCCAACTGAACGCAGCGTTTGCGACACCTCCCCTCACCGGCCGCGACGAAAAGGCCGCGTTGAAGAGGAGATCTCCATGTCCGCAAAGACCATCGTTTCGAGCACCTTCCTGGCCGGCGCCGTCGCGTCCGCCCTGTCGTTCGGCGCCGTCATCGCCAGCGGCGAAGCCACCGCCGCCGAGAAGGAAAAGTGTTTCGGCGTCGCCATGGCCGGCAAGAACGATTGCGCCGCCGGTCCCGGCACCACCTGCGCCGGCACCTCCAAGGTCGACTACCAGGGCAACGCCTGGTCCTATGTCGACTCCGGCAAGTGCGAGATGACCATGCTGCCCGGCGACCGCAAGGGTTCGCTCGCCGCGCTCGAACGCGACCTGCCGTCCTGATCGGCCGGCCAGGAGCGTCCGCCATGACCTCGCGTTTCCCGTCCCCCACGGCGAACCCGGCGGACGTTCCTTTCCCGGCGCCGGACCGCCCCCAGGCTGGCGCCGGGTTCAAGCCCGAGCACTTCGCCGCCATCCTCGAAGACCGCGCGCCCGTCGCCTTCTTCGAGGTCCATGCCGAGAACTACATGGGCGCGGGCGGACCGCCGCACGCGCAACTGGCGCGGATCAGGCAGGACTACCCGCTTTCGCTCCACGGCGTCTGCATGTCGCTCGGCGGGCCCGCGCCGCTGTCGAAGGATCATTTGTCAAGGTTCCGCGCGCTGGTCGAGCGCTATGAACCGGCGCTGGTGTCCGAACACCTGGCCTGGTCCACCCACGGCAACGAATTCCTCAACGATCTGCTGCCCCTGCCCTACACGGACGAGACACTGAACCGCGTTTGCGCGCATGTCGATGCGATGCAGGAGGCGATCGGCCGGCGAATCCTGCTGGAAAATCCGTCGACCTACGTGCTGTTTCGCGAATCGACCTGGGAGGAGACCGGATTTGTCGGCGAGATCGCCCGGCGCACCGGTTGCGGCCTGCTGCTCGATGTCAACAACGTCTTCGTCTCGGCCACCAATCACGGCTGGTCGCCGGAGGATTACATCGCCCGCTTCCCGCTCGCCCTGGTGGAGGAAATCCACCTGGCCGGCCACGATGCCCAGGTCGACGATGCCGGCCTGCCGCTGCTCATCGACAGCCACGACCGCCCGGTCGCCGATCCGGTCTGGGCGCTTTTCGCCGCGGTGATCGCCCGGCGCGGCGCCGTGCCGACCCTGATCGAATGGGACAATGACCTGCCCGACTGGCCGGTGCTCAAGCGCGAGGCGATCGCTGCCGACCGCATCATCGCCTCGACGCCGGGCGGCAGGAGGGTCGACCATGCCGCCTGATCTCGGCC
>JBATNB010000142.1:0-4557 GCA_049290135.1 Rhizobiaceae bacterium | reverse complement strand
GCGCCCGAAGGCCGGTGCGCGCGTCCAGCGCGAGGCGCAGGGCAGCCTGCTGAAATCGCACGCGTTCGAGTTGCCGTCCCTGCATTATCTGTCGGAACCGAAGAACGTGGCGCGCGATCCGTCGTTGTCGAAGGATGCGCTCGAGCAGAATGCGCGCATGCTCGAGGGCGTGCTTGACGATTTCGGCGTCAAGGGCGAGATCATCAATGTCCGGCCCGGACCAGTGGTGACACTCTACGAACTGGAGCCGGCCCCCGGCATCAAGTCGTCGCGTGTCATTTCGCTCGCCGACGACATCGCCCGCTCGATGAGCGCGATCGCCGCTCGCGTCGCCGTTGTCCCCGGGCGCAACGCCATCGGCATCGAACTGCCCAATTCCACGCGCGAAA
This sequence comes from Rhizobiaceae bacterium, assembly GCA_049290135.1. GTDB lineage: Bacteria > Pseudomonadota > Alphaproteobacteria > Rhizobiales > Rhizobiaceae > JADJTR01. The sequence continues at coordinate 4,168 of JBATNB010000142.1, read as the reverse complement.
CCGTGTTCCTGCGCGAGCTGCTGGCCAGCCGCGACTATGAGAACATGAAGGCGCGCCTCGGCCTGACGCTCGGAAAGACCATCAACGGCGAGCCGGTGATCGCCGATCTGGCGCGCATGCCGCACGTGCTGGTCGCCGGCACCACCGGCTCGGGCAAGTCGGTGGCCATCAACACCATGATCCTGTCGCTGCTCTACCGCATGACGCCGGAGGAGTGCCGCCTCATCATGATCGACCCCAAGATGCTGGAACTCTCCGTCTATGACGGCATTCCGCACCTGCTGACCCCGGTCGTCACCGATCCCAAGAAAGCCGTGGTGGCGTTGAAATGGACGGTCCGCGAGATGGAGGACCGTTATCGCAAGATGTCCAAGGTGGGCGTCCGCAACATCGACGGCTACAACCAGCGCATCATCGACTCGCGCAAGTCCGGCGAGCGCATCAGCCGGACCGTGCAGACCGGCTTCGACCGCGCCTCCGGCGAGGCGATCTACGAGACCGAGGAACTCGACCTGCAGCCGATGCCCTACATCGTCGTCATCATCGACGAGATGGCCGACCTGATGATGGTGGCCGGCAAGGACATCGAAGGCGCGGTGCAGCGGCTGGCGCAAATGGCGCGCGCCGCCGGCATCCATGTCATCATGGCCACGCAGCGCCCGTCCGTTGACGTCATCACCGGCACGATCAAGGCCAACTTCCCGACCCGCATCTCCTTCCAGGTCACGTCCAAGATCGACAGCCGCACCATCCTCGGCGAACAGGGCGCCGAGCAACTGCTGGGCATGGGCGACATGCTCTACATGGCCGGCGGCGGTCGCATCCAGCGTGTGCACGGCGCTTTTGTCGCCGACAATGAGGTCGAACGCATCGTCGCCCACCTCAAGCAGCAGGGCGTGCCGCAATATCTCGACGCCATCACCGAGGACGACGACGAGGACGACGAGGCGCCGCGCGGCGGCGGTTCGGGTTCGCTCGACGATTCCGACGATCCCTACGACCATGCGGTCGCCGTCGTGCTGCGCGACGGCAAGGCCTCGACCTCCTACATCCAGCGCCGGCTGGGGATCGGCTACAATCGCGCCGCCTCCATCATCGAGCGCATGGAAAAGGAAGGACTCGTCGGTCCGGCCAACCATGCCGGCAAGCGCGAAATCCTCGTGCCGACCGAGCAGGACCGGATGTGATGCCGCAATTGGGCCCGAATGGATCGCTAACCGGGCCTTCGAACCCCTGGAGGCTGACGCCTTGAACGGATGTGTCCGCCGCGAAATTCCCAATCGCCGCCGCGCCATTGCCGGCGGGCTGGCGTTGCTCGCGCTTCTGTCCGGCGCGCCCGCGCGCGCCGAGGCGCCGAAGGTGGCGCAGAAGATCGCCGACCATTTCGCCGCGGTGAAATCGATGCAGGGCGAGTTCGTTCAGTTCGGTCCGAAGGGCGAGCAGACCGGCGGCAAGTTCTTCATCCAGCGCCCGGGAAAGGTGCGCTTCAACTACGAAAAGCCGTCGACCTACCGCGTCGTCGCCGACGGCAAGTCGGTTGCCATCTCCAATGCCAAGCTGAAGACCAACGACCTCTACCCGCTGTCGAAAACGCCGCTGAAGCTGCTGCTCGACGAGCGCATCGACCTGTCGGGCAACAAGGTCAAGGACGTCAAGGTCGACGACGACCTCGTCACCGTGAAGCTGCAGGACAAGTCCGTCTTCGGCAACGCCACCATCACCATGATGTTCGACCCGGCGAATTACGAGTTGCGCCAGTGGACCATCACCGACGCCCAGGGCAAGGACACCACGGTGATGATCTTCAATGTCGAGGCGGGCATCGCCTTCGATCCGAAGATCTTCCGGATCGACTACGACAAGATCCAGAACCTCAACCGCGCCAGCCCCTGAGCTGTGGACCGGTCGACGCCGGCCTTGCCTCCCGCCGGCCCGGCTGTAACGGTCACGGCTCCCTTGGAGCCGCCGCATGCCGTTTTCCGTCGCCACATGGAACATCAACTCCGTCCGGCTGCGCCGTCCGATCGTCGAGCGGTTGCTGCTCGAGCACGCGCCCGACATCCTGTGCCTGCAGGAAATCAAGTGCCGCGACGAGGAGTTTCCCGCCGAGGCGTTCGCCGCGCTCGGCTACCGGCATCAGGCGATCAACGGCCAGAAAGCCTATCACGGCGTCGCCATCCTCTCGCGCTTTCCGCTGACCTTGACCGGCAAGGAAATTTTCTGCGGCATCGGCGAGGCCCGCCACGTCTCCGCGCTTGCCGACGTGAGGGGCAGGCCGGTCCATATCCACAATTTCTATGTCCCGGCCGGCGGCGACGAGCCCGACCCCGACACCAATCCCAAGTTCCGCCACAAGCTTGATTTCGTCGCCGAGATGCGTCGCATCCGGGCGGAGCGCGCGGATGCGCCCAATCTGCTCCTCGGCGACCTCAACATCGCGCCGCTCGAGCATGATGTCTGGTCCCACCGCCAGCTCCTCGGCGTGGTCAGCCACACGCCGGTCGAAACGCAAGGTTTCGAGGCGATGCGACAGGACGCCGGATGGGTGGACCTGATGCGCCGGCATGCGCCCGAGCCCGAGAAGCTTTACACATGGTGGAGCTACCGCGCCCAGGACTGGCAGGCGTCGAACCGCGGCCGCCGCCTCGACCATGTCTGGTCATCGCCCGATTTCGCCGAACGCCTGGCCGGCGTCGAAATCCTCGCCGAGGCACGTGGCTGGACCAAGCCGTCCGACCATGTGCCTGTCATCGCCCGGTTCGATTTCTGAAATTCAGTCGCGCAACCGTCCGCCGACACGGGCGATCGAATCGACCATCGCGGCGAGCGAGGCGGCCACGCGGTCGCGCACCAGGGCGGCAAGCTCCGGCCATTCGTCGAGGATGCGGCGAAACTGCGAGCGGTTGAGGCGCAGCAGGTCGCAATCGGTTTCGGCGATCGCGGTCGACGGCCGCGCCGTTTCGGTGATCAGCGCCGTCTCACACAGGATCGACGGCGGTTCCGCGCTTCCGGCCCGCCGCTCGCCGCCGCCGCGCGCCACATGCAGCCCGATGCGGCCCGACACCAGGACGAAAGCGCTGTCGGCGGCGTCACCCTCGCGATAGACCACCCGGCCGGTCGGCACCGACAGGCGTTCCGCCCCGAAGGCCAGCAGTCGCAGCTGGTCGTCACCGAAGCCGGAAAACAGCTCGGTTCGCGCCAGATCGCGAATGTCCCGGTCAAGCCCCATCGCGGCGTCCCATGGTCCCCGCCGGAACCGGCGCGACGACGCGAATCCGGCTTACGGCACGAGCTTGTATCCGCCGCTTTCTGTCACAAGTATCTGGGCATTGGAAGGATCGCGCTCGATCTTCTGGCGCAACCGGTAGACGTGAGTCTCCAGCGTGTGGGTCGTGACGCCGGAATTGTATCCCCACACCTCCTCCAGCAGCTTGTCGCGCGTGACCACCTTGCGGTCAGCGCGATAGAGGAACTTGATGATCGACGCTTCCTTTTCCGTCAGGCGAACCTTGGAGCCGCGCGGGTCGACGAGAAGCTTCTGCCCGGGCTTGAAGACATACTGCCCGACCTGGAAGGTGGCGTCCTCGCTCTGCTCATGCTGACGAAGCTGCGCCCGGATGCGCGCCAGCAGCACGGCGAAGCGGAACGGCTTGGTGACATAGTCGTTCGCTCCGGCTTCGAGCCCGAGGATGGTATCGGAATCGGTGTCCTGGCCCGTCAGCATGATCACGGGCGCCTTGAAGCCGCCCTTGCGCAGGACCTTCACGGCTTCGCGCCCGTCCATGTCGGGCAGGCCCACATCCATGATGAGCAGGTCGGTCACGCCGGCCCGCGCCGTCTGGATGCCCTTGGTGGCGTTGGCTTCCTGCAGCACGCGGAATTCCTCGTGCAGCGCAAGCTGCTCGGCGAGCGTCGTGCGCAGGTCGGTGTCGTCGTCGACAATGAGGATGGTGCGTTCGGTCATGGCTTTTTCCTGAATGGCGCATTCAAATGCTGTTCGCACCGGCATGCAACAGGCCTTTCTCGCCTTTCGGCGGTGCCCGTTGCAAGCATGGTGGCGGTGGCTTTATGCAATCGGGCCGGCGGAAGCCATCGATTCACCGGGAATTGAACCATGCGCGCGCGCCGATCCGCTTTCCGTGAACGCCCGGACCTCGTGGTGCGGCCG
>JBATNB010000141.1:0-2262 GCA_049290135.1 Rhizobiaceae bacterium | reverse complement strand
CCGTATGCCCTTGTCGCTGAAACTGGTGCGCTCGGCCCGGCAGACGCCGACGCGCGTCGCCGTCGGTCCCGAAGCGCCGGCGGAACGCGTGGCGGCCTTGCGCGGCGCCGGTGTCGGCATCATCGCGTCCGAAACCGTCAACGGCCGCATCGCGCTGCCCGAACTGCTCGATGATCTGGCCGCGCGCGGGATATCGACCCTGATGGTCGAAGGCGGCGCGGCGGTGGCGGACTCCTTCCTTTCCGAGGGCCTGGTCGACCGCCTTGTCCTCTTCACCTCGCCGCTGACGGTCGGGGATGGCGGCATCGCCGCGCCAGGCGGCGCGTTTCGCCGGCCGGCCAACCTCGCCAGGCGTGAAGCATGGCGCTTCGGCGACGATTTGTGCGAGGAATGGACATGTTCACCGGGATCGTGACCGACATCGGCACCGTGGAGACGGCAACGCCGGTCGCCGGCGGGGTGCGGCTGCGGATCGCCTGCGCCTACGATCCCGCCGGCATCGCGCTCGGCGCATCGATTGCCTGCGCCGGCGTCTGCCTGACCGTGGTGGCACTGCCGGATTCCGGATCGAACCAGCGCTGGTTCGAGGTCGAGGCCTGGGAGGAAGCGTTGCGGCTGACCACGGCGTCGGGCTGGCACACGGGCACGCGCCTCAACCTCGAACGCGCGTTGAAAGTCGGCGACGAACTGGGCGGCCACATCGTTTCCGGCCATGTCGACGGGCAGGCGGTCATCGCCGATCGGCGCGAGGAGGGCGAGGCGGTGCGCTTCGTCATCGACGCGCCCGCCATCCTGTCGCGCTTCATCGCACCGAAAGGCTCGGTGGCGCTGGACGGAACCTCGCTGACGGTCAACGCGGTCGACGGCGACCGCTTCGACGTGCTGATCATCCGCCACACGCTCGCGGTCACCACCTGGGGTGACCGGCGCATCGGCGACCGGCTTAACCTGGAAGTCGACACCATGGCCCGCTATGCCGCCCGCCTGGCGCAGGCACGCGCGCCCGGCCTGCCGGAATGACGCAGCGCCTTGCCGAAGCGGTGAAAGACGCCTAAATCCGCCGGGCGTTACGCCCCAGACGAGGTTCCGGCCGATGCCCAAGAAAAAGAATCCGCGCGTCCTCATCGTCGAGGCGCGCTTCTACGATCATCTCGCCGATGCGCTGCTTGACGGTGCCACGACGGCGCTGAAGGCGGCGGGTGCCGAATATGACGTGGTGACGGTTCCCGGCGCCCTCGAAATCCCCGGCGTCATCGCCATGGCCATCGCCGGCAAGGCCGGGTTTGACGGCTATGTCGCCCTCGGCACGGTAATCCGCGGCGAAACCTATCATTTCGAGATCGTTGCCAACGAATCCTGCCGCGGCATCATGGACCTGACGCTGCGCCGCCGTGCCGCTATCGGCAACGGCATTCTGACGGTCGAGAACGAGGAACAGGCGATCGCGCGCGCCCGCCGCACCGAAGGCGACAAGGGCGGCTTCGCCGCGCGCGCCGCGATGACGATGATCGGCATGGGCCGCCGCTTCAGGGCGCAATCGTGACCGCCGAGACCGAGCACAAGCCGGCGCCGAAGGTGGCCAACAAGCGAGGCGCCGCGCGCCTTGCCGCCGTGCAGGCGCTCTACCAGATGGACGTGGCCGGCACCGGCCTGATCGAGATCACCGCCGAGTACGAGGCCCATCGCCTCGGCAAGGAGATCGACGGCGAGCTCTACCGCGAAGCCGACGCGCAATGGTTCCGCGCCATCGTCTCAGGTGTCGTGGCCAGGCAGACCGAAATCGACCCGATGATCCGCAAGGCGCTGATGAACGACTGGCCACTGTCGCGGCTCGATTCCACGCTGCGCGCCGTACTGCGCGCCGGGGTCTTCGAACTGGTCGACCGGCGCGACGTTCCCGTCGCCGTCATCGTCAACGAATATGTCGACATCGCCCGCGCCTTCTTCGACGAGGACGAGCCGCGCATCGTCAACGCCGTGCTCGACCGCGTGGCGCGCGCCGTGCGTGGCGAAGGCCGCGGCGAATGAGCGCCACGGCGTCGACGCGACGCAACGCCATCGTTCTGGCGCTCTCGCAGGCCGTTGTCGGCTCGGCCACGCCGATCTCGATTTCGCTCGGCGCCCTGTCGGGTCACTATCTGCTGGGGGCCGACAAGTCGCTGGCCACCGCCCCGGTGACGGCGCAGAACCTCGGCCTGGCGCTCGGCGCCCTGCCGGCCGCCTGGATCATGCGGCAGATCGGCCGCAAGGCCGGGTTCCATC
>JBATNB010000140.1:0-13429 GCA_049290135.1 Rhizobiaceae bacterium | reverse complement strand
CGGATGGCCTCGATGCGCGCCTCCGGCCCGTCCGCGTCGCCGGGCGTGGTGAGGCCGAGATGCCGCTCCTTGACGATGACGGCCGGCGCCCGCGGCAATGCGCCGAGAACGGGAAGGTCGGTGTAGGCGGCGACGGCGGCGCGGAGCTTGTCCTCCTGGCGGGCGGTGGAGACCTGGTTGAGGATGACGCCCGCGAGCCGCACCGCCGGATCGAAGGCCTGGTAGCCGAGGATCAGCGGGGCGATGCCGCGCGTCATGCCGGTAACGTCGACGACCAGCACGACCGGCGCGTCAAGCGCGCGGGCCAGCGCGGCGGATGCATCGCTGCCGGCGGTGTCGACGCCGTCATGAAGTCCCTTGTTGCCCTCGATCAGCGCCAGGCCGGCCCCGGCGGTCTTTTCGGCGAACAACGACCGGATCTCGTCAATGGTCTGGGTGTTGAAATCGAGATTGTAGACCGGCCGGCCCGAGGCGCGCGCCAGCCACAGCGGATCGATATAGTCGGGACCCTTCTTGAATACCGCCGGTTCGAGGCCGCGCGCGCGGAACGCGGCGGCAAGACCGATGGAGACCGTGGTCTTGCCGGACGATTTATGCGCCGCCGAAACGAACAGGCGCGCCATGTCGGTCAAGCGGCCGCCGGTTCCGCCGCCGCCGCATCCTCGACCGGCAGGATCGGCAGCAACTTGACGCCGACCAGCGTGATCAGCGCGGCGAAGGCCCAGCCGCCGAGGCCGAGCAGGAGTTCGGGCAAGGTCGGCATGTAGCGCAGCACTTCGCCGTCGCCGAAGGACGAGGACACCTCCATCCCCGGGAAGATCCGCAACGGCCATGCCTGCCCGCCGATGACGATCACGTAGATCGCTGCCAGGCCGCCGGCCACCACCAGCGTCGAGGCGAGCCCGATCAGCAACGGACGGCGATTGATCGACGGCGCATAAACCATGGCGATCGGCACCAGGCTGCCGAGGAGGACGTAGCCGAGCCAGAATACCGCCGGATAGACACCGCCATCCCAAAGCAGGAACCACACGACTTCGGCGCGCGAGGCCGAATAGAGGTTGGTCACGTGCATCAGCAGCATGAAGTACAGCGTGGCGGCGACGAAGATGCCGAGCAGCTTGGCCAGCCGCTGCACCAGTTCGCCACCGAGCGACCGCTCGCAGCCGATGTCGAGAAGGATGCGCGTGGTGATGTAGATCGCCAGGCCGAGCGACAGCGACATGGCGATGAACAATGGCGCCATCATCGCGGCATTGTAGGCCTCGCGCGCCACCAGCCAGCCGAAGATCGAGCCGGTGCCGGTCGTCAGGATGAGACGCCACAGGAACGCCGCCGTGCCCACGGTGCCGGTCAGGCCGACCCAGCGGCGCGTCATCTGCACGATGAGGTAGAGGCCGACCAGCACCAGGAACCCGGTGTAGAGGAAGATGTTCCAGGCAAAGATCGACTTGAAATTGTAGGAGGTCATCGCGACCGTCAGCCGGTCGGGGCGGCCAAGGTCAAGCACGAGCACCGACAGGCCGCCGACGAGGAGTGCGATGGACATCAGCCCGGACAGACGCGCCTTCGGCTTGTAGGTCATCTTGCCGAACACGGAGGCCAGCGACGCCATGTTGAGGATGCCGGACGCCGCGACGATCAGGAAAATGGCGAACACGTGCGGCAGGCCCCAGACGATGCCGTTCGACATGCCGGTGACCACGTGGCCATTGTGTTCCATGTAGTATGCCGAGCCGAGGCCGGCGACGAACAGCACCGTCATGACGCCCATGAAGGCAAACAGGAACGGCCTGCCCTTCGCCTCGCGGTAGACGATATGTGCCATGTCGCGCAGCCTCCTACAGGTTCACGTAGCGGACGCCCGGATCGACGCCGAGGTCGGCACGCAGCCGGGTTGCCGACAATTCGGCGACGCGCCTCGAGATGTCGGAATCCGGATCGTTGAGATCGCCGAACATCATGGCGCCACCGCCGGTCGCCGCGCAGCTCTCCACGCAGGCCGGGACCTGTCCGGCATCGACGCGATGCACGCACATGGTGCAGGATTCGACCGTGCCCATGCCGCGCGGCGCGTGCGCCTTCTGGTCCTCGAGTTCCTCGTGGATGAAGGAGCGTGCCTTGAACGGGCAGGCCATCATGCAATAACGGCAGCCGATGCACAGGTGCTTGTCGACAAGCACGATGCCATCGGCGCGCTTGAAGGAGGCGCCGGTCGGACAAACGTCCGTGCAGGGCGCGGACGCGCAGTGCTGGCACATCAACGGCAGGCTGCGGACGGCGCCGGAAGCCGGGTCCCTGACCGTGACCTTGCGGATCCATTGCGCGTCGGTCGCCAGGTTCTTCGGCTCGGCCCAGCCATTCTCGGCGCGGCAGGCGGTGACGCAGGCCTCGCAGCCGTCGCCGCACTTCGCCACGTCGATCAGCATGCCCCAGCGGGCTTTCGGGTTCAGCCTTTCCTGCGGCGCGGCATCCGCCTCGCCGAATGCCATCAACGTGGCGGTCGGCGTCAGGGCGATGGTCGCGAATGCCGCCCCGGTCTTGAGAAAGGCGCGGCGGCCGGCCTCGATGCCAGGCGCCGGTGTCGAACAGGAGCAGGCGTCCTTGTCGCAGCTCATTGCGCTACCCCCTTGAGATAGGCCGACAGGGCGGCGATCTCGGCGTCGGCCGCTCCATCGAGCGCGGCGGCGCCCGAAACCTCCGGGCGCGACGCGTGGCACTGGAAGCAATCGATCTTCACCGCCGCGTAGTCATGGCAGGCACGGCAGAAATGCCTCGGATCCGACACCTTGACCGGTTGCCCGTCGTCGCCGGCGACGGCATGACAGGTGACGCACTCCTTGAGGCTCGCCTCCGGGGTGCGGTCGCCCTCATGCACCGTCAGGTCGCGCTTGTGGGTCAGCATCGACATGTGATTGCGGCGCATGAAGTCCGGTTCGCGCACGCAGCTCGTGCCCGCCGCCGCTTTCGGCACATCCGGCCGGAGCGCGTCGCCGGCCGATGCCGGACCGATTGCCAGCAGGGCCAGGATCGCGGCCGGAACCAGCAGGCCTAGGAGGTTGCGGACGAACTGCGCCATGGTCAGGTCACTCCCCGAGACCCATCTGGATGTAGCCGGTCGGGCAGACGTCGGCGCAGATGTGGCAACCAACGCACATGGAATAGTCGGTCTGGACGTACCGGCCGAGCGCGCGCTCCTTCTTCGGAACACGCGAGACCGCCGTCTGCGGGCAATAGATCACGCAATTGTCGCACTCGAAGCACATGCCGCAGCTCATGCAGCGCTCGCCTTCCTTGCGTGCCTGCTCCTCGGAGAACGCGACGATGCGCTCCTCGAAATCGCCGATCACGTTCTGCGAGTCGACGTGGCGCTCATGGCGACGGTTGCGCGCGACGAAGGGGAAATGCCCCTTGAACAGCAACTCGTGCGAGATGATCTGCGATGCGGAGCGATCCTCGTAATTGTGCACCGCGTATTTCGCCAACGACGTGCCGCGCTCCTGGCCGCCCTTGAACGATTCGGGTTCGAGGTTGCGCTGGTGCAGTTCCTCCAGAAGGTTGAACTGGTGCACATCGACCTTCGGGCGCTTCTCGATCTCGCGGCCCTGGAGGAAGACGCCGATGGTCTCGGCGGCCACGCGGCCATGACCGATGGCGGTCGTCAGCAAATGCGGGCGGATGACGTCGCCACCGGCGAAGTGCTTGTCCTTGCCCTTCACCTTGTAGCCGGCCTCGACGTTGATGAAGCCGCGGCCATTGTCGAGCGCCGACAGGCCATCGGCGAGATCGCCCATCTGGCCGATGGCCGACACGATGATATCGCATTCGATGACGAACTCGGTGCCTTCCCGCGCGACCGGGGTCATGCCCTTCATGTCGCACTCGCACATCTTCAGGCCGGTCGCCTTGCCGGTGGCATCGCGCACGACCTCGATCGGCATGACGCTGCCGCGAATGTCGACGCCCTCGCGAAGCGCGTCCTCGCGCTCCCGCTCGGCGGCCGTCATCTTCTCGATCGGGAACAGCGACGTGAGCGTGGCGCTGACGCCCTCGCGGCGCAGCGCGCCGGACACGTCATGCGCGGTATAGCCGAGCGTATCGAAGGAGGCGGAGTCCTTTTCGGCCATCGCATTGATGTGGCCGAGGCGGCGCGCGACGGAAGCGACGTCGATGGAGGTGTCGCCACCGCCGACGACGACGACGCGCCGGGCGGTCGACGCCATCCTGCCCTTGTTGAAGGCATCGAGGAACTCGACGCCGGTCATGCAGTTCGGCGCGTCGTTGCCGGGGACCGGCAGCGGACGGCCCTTCTGGGCGCCGACGGCCCAGAAGATCGCGTCGAACTCCTTCTCCAGCGTCTCGACGGTGATGTCGGTGCCAATCCTGGTGGACAGGCGCACCTTCACGCCCAGATCGAGAATGCGGCCGATCTCGCTGTCGAGCATGTCGCGCGGCGTGCGGTAGCCGGGAATGCCGAACCGCATCATGCCGCCGAGCTTGTCGTGGGCATCGAACACGGTGACGTCATGGCCGTCGCGACGCAGGAAATACGCCGCCGAAAGGCCGGCCGGGCCGCCGCCGACCACGGCGACCTTCCTGCCGGTCTCGGCCGTCGGCGCCGACAGCTTCAGGCCATGCTCGATCGCCCAGTCGCCGACATACTGCTCGACGCCGTTGATGCCGACGAACTCGTCGACTTCGTTGCGGTTGCAGCCGTCCTCGCAGGGTGCCGGGCAGACGCGGCCCATCGACGAGGGGAACGGGTTGGCTTCGACCATGCGGGTGAAGGCGTATTCCTGCCAGGCCATGCCGGCCACCGGCGGCTTGTCCTGGCCGCGCGCGATGGCGAGCCAGCCGCGGATGTCGTGACCGGACGGGCACGAGCCCTGGCAGGGCGGCGTGCGATGCACGTAGGTCGGGCACTTGTAGGAGTGATCTCCCTGGAAGATCTTGTCCTGAAGATCGTCCCACTCCCACATGTTCTCGCCGGACTTGTAGCGGCGGTGGGTGACCTTCTTGGGATCGGACATCTCGTTCATGGTTTTCCTCCCGGGGCGCGAAGCCCGGCTGTGACACTTCAGTCGGCTTCGGCTTCGATGGGTTGTTCGAGGACGATGGCGTTCGAGACGAGCTGATGCACGGAGACGATCGCCTCGCGATCGAAGCCGTACATCGGCAGGACCTTGGAGAACTGCGCCTTGCAGATGGCGCAGATGGCGGCCATGTGCGTGACGCCGTGGTTGACCTCGACCTCCTTGAGCGCGCGCATGCGGGGCATGGCGCCCTTCTTGCGCAGGTCCATGAGTTCGTCGGTCAGGAGCCCGCCGCCGCCGCCGCAGCAGAACGTCTTCTCGCGGATCGTTTCGTCGGGCATGTCGTGGTAATTGTTGCACGATGCCTTGATGACGGCGCGCGGGATCTCGAACTGGCCGCCCGGCTTGTCGCCCATGCGCGAGGCGCGGGCGACATTGCAGGAATCGTGGAACGTCAGCGTCATGTGATCGTTCTTCGACTTGTCGAGCTTCACCGTGCCCTTCTCGATTTCGGCATGGGTGAATTCGAGGATGTGCTGCGGCACCGGGTAGGCCGGATCGAGGAAATCGAACGGACCGGCGAGCGTGTTGAGGAAGGAATAGGCCACGCGCCAGGCGTGCCCGCACTCGCCGATGATGATGCGCTTGACCTTGAGCTTCTCGGCGGCGTGACGGATGCGCAGCGACACGTTGCGCATGGTCTCGTAGGAGCCGATGAACATGCCGAAATTGGCGGCTTCGGAAGCCTCGCTCGACAGCGTCCAGGAGACGCCGGCGGCGTGGAACACCTTGGCGTAGCCCATCAGGCCTTCCATGTGCGGCGAGGCGAAGAAATCCGCCGATGGCGTGACGACGAGGATGTCGGCGCCTTCCACATCGAGCGGCAGCTTGACCGGCGCGCCGGTTTCCTCCTCGATCTCCTCCTCCAGCCCTTCAAGCGTCGCCTTCAGCGCCTTGGGCGGCAGGCCGAGATTGTTGCCGATCTTGAAGACCTTGCCGATGATCTCGTTGGAGTATTTCTGGCCGACGCCGATGTGGTCCATGATCTCGCGCGCCGCCATGGAGATTTCGGCGGTGTCGATGCCGTAGGGGCAGAACACCGAGCAGCGGCGGCACTGCGAGCATTGATGGAAGTAGGAGTACCAGTCGTCGAGCACGTCCTCGGTCAGGTCGACGGCGCCGACGAGCCAGGGGGCGTATTTGCCGGTGAAGGTGAAGTGCCGGCGATAGACCTTGCGCAACAGGTCCTGGCGGGCGACCGGCATGTTCTTGGGATCGCCGGTGCCGAGGAAATAATGGCACTTGTCGGTGCAGGCCCCGCACTTCACGCAGGAGTCGAGATAGACCTTCAGCGAGCGGTAGCGCCCGACCAGGTCACCGAGCTTCTCGATGGCCTTCTGCTGCCAGTTCTCCACCCGTTCGCCCGGGTAGTTCAGCGCTTCCTGGATCTGGCAGGGGGCGACATAGGGCTTGCTTTCGGCCATCACGCCTTCGGCGATATCCGGCATTTCCGACGGATCGGGGAGTTCGCCGGCCTGATCGGAAAACGGGCTCTGGACGTCCATGGCATCGCTCTCCTTCAGGCGCCGCCGCCATCGGCTTCAAGCTTCGCCGCCCACTTGGACAGGTGACGCCGCTCGCGCGGATTGTCGACCTGGTTGCGGGTCGGGCTGAAGAAGATGCCGGGCGCATGCAGAAGCTTCGAAAACGGGAAGATGATCATCAGCAGCGCCACGAGCCCCAGATGGATGAGAAGATTGGGGTCGGACGGCAGCGGCTGGATGTCGAACCGCATCAGGCCGAGGAAGAACGCCTTGACTGCGAGAATGTCGGTGTGGGCGACGAACTTCATCGACAATCCGCTCACCCCGATCATGACGAGGAGGAACAGCATCAGATGATCGGAGGGAGCGGAGATGTAGCGCACGCGCGGCACGATGATGCGCCGCGCCCACAGGCCGAGGAGCCCGGCCACCATGGCGAAACCGGCATAGACGCCGATCGGCTGGATGAGCGCGATCACGTCCCAGACCGGATTCTGGAAATAGCGCACGTGACGCAGGAGCACCGCGGCGAGCGCGCCATGGAACAGGATCCCGAAGGCCCAGATCCACTTGTTCGACTTGAACAGGCTCTCGAAGACGAGAACCTCGCGCGCCATGCGCAAGACAACGCCGCCCGTGGTGACGGGCGCCGGAGTCGTGGGGATCTTCAGCGGCGCCGGCGTCGACGCATACTGCCAGATGCGGTAGCCGAGGCCGCCCGCGAGCAGCGCCGTCGCCACATAGAAAAGGACAGCATAAGTCATCGTCAGCACGGCGGTTCTCCCCCCTGCTTCACGTTACCAATTCGAGGCGTTCAGCCGGACAGGTCCGGCCGGCGGCTGGTTCAGACGCAGCCGGTCGGCTTCGGCAGGCCGGCGATCTTGCACGCCTGCTTGGCCGGGCCGTACGGGAACAGCTCGTAGAGATACTTGTTGGAGGACTTTTCCGGTCCCATCTTCTTGGCGAGCGACTTGGTGAGCACGCGGATCGCCGGGGCGATCTGGTACTCGTCATAGTACTCGCGCAGGAAGTTGACGACTTCCCAATGCTCTTCCGTCATCTCGATCTTCTCGTCCTTGGCGATCAGATCGGCGAGTTCCGGCGACCAGACCGACAGGTCGGTCAGATAGCCTTCCTCGTCATGGGCGATGTCCTGGCCGTTGAAGTGATAACCCATTTCATTTCCTCCTTGGTCGTGGATATCGTTGCGTCAGAGCCAGGCGACCGTGCGCTCGTGCGCGGCCGCGAGGTCGACGAACCCTGCGTAGTCAACCGTTTCGACCCCGGGGACGAGATCGTCGGCCGTCATGCCGCGCGCCGAAAGATCGGACGACAGGGCATAAACCTTGCACGAACCGAGAGCCTTGGCGATGGCATCGGCGGAAGCGGAGCCCTTGCGGCCGCCGACCACGCCATCCTCGATGAGGAGAACGGCGTCGCCGGACCTTGCATGGCCCAGCGCGCTCGAAAGGCTCGGCCGGTCGAAGGGCGACTTGTTGACGGTGTGAAGCGAAGACATGTCCAACCTTTCCCGGATCAGAAGCTCAGGACCACGTCCTGGCCGGCCATGATGTCGGCCATCTCGGCGCGTGTGACCACATGGATGGACGGAAGGTCCTCCTCGTCGTCAGTATCGTGGGTGATCGGCATGAGATTGTCGATCGTCAGGCCGCGCTCGTCGAGCGATTCCTTCTCCACGTAGAGGTTGCGCACGTCATAGTCGCCGAGCGCGCGGTAGGTGGAGGAGAAGTTCTTCATGCCGGCGGACTTGGTGTTCTGGCCCTTGATGAGCTGGTACACGCCATCGTCGACGAAGCCGAGCGACACCTGCTGCTCGAAGGCGGCGCCGATCAGCACGACCTCGAGCGATTCCAGCGCGTAGATGGAGCCGTAGGGCGCCTTGCGGTTGAGATAGAAGAATTTCTTGGCGTCGTCGCTCATGTCGTCCTCAATCGCCGAATGTGACCAGACGGTCGGCCTTGATGCCGACGTCGATCAGCTGTCCCAGGCCGGAAATGCGGAAACCCGGCGCAATGTTGTCGGCATCCTTGCCCTGGCGCTTGGCCTCGTTCGCATCGAGGATGCCGCGGCGCTGCGCGGCGGCGATGCAGACGACGAGGTCGAGCTCGTGGGCTTCGGCCAGTTCGCTCCAGAGCTTCTGGAGATTGCGGTCATCCTGCGGCGGCACCGTCAGGCGCGTCGCGTTGTTGACGCCGTCATGGTAGAAGAACACGCGCACGACTTCGTGGCCCTTGTCCAGCGCGGCCTTGGTGAAATGATAGGCGGAGTCCGACGCCTGATGCGTGTAGGGCCCCTCATTGACGACAATTCCGAACTTCAACGTCGTGTCTCCGTCAGTGCGTTCCGCCGCCCGGCGCCGCGGCGCCGGGACGGGTCGTGAACCGGATCAGAAGTGGATGTGCGTGGACATGTTCATGTTGTGACGCGCGCCAGTCCAGGTATCGATATGATGCTTGGTGAAGGCCAGGCCCGTCAGTTCGAAGAAGCGCGGCCAGCCGATGCGATCGATCCACTCGCCCATGCGCTCCCAGTCCTTCGCATTGTCCTTGTAGGCGTAGAGGATCTTGCGGACGACTTCCTCCACCTCCGGCCAGCGCGGCGCGTTGTTCGGCAGGTTGGCGACAACCAGCTTGTGGAAGGCCGGCTTGGAGCGGGCGTTGGAATGCTTGCCGCCGACCCACACGGCGATCTTGGTCGAATCGGCGCCGTTGATCTGCATGGGCGGGCACGGCGGGTAGCAGGCGCCGCAGCACACGCACTTCTTCTCGTCGACTTCCAGCGACGGCTTGCCGTTGACCATGGCCGGGCGGATGGCCGCGACCGGGCAGCGCGCCACGACGGCGGGACGCTCGCAGACATTGGCCACCAGGTCGTGGTTGATCTTCGGCGGCTTGGTGTACTGCACGTTGATGGCGATGTCGCCCTGGCCGCCGCAGTTGATCTGGCAGCAGGAGGTGGTGATGCGAACGCGGTTCGGCATCTCCTCCTTGATGAACTCCTGGTGCATCATGTCCATGAGGGACTTCACCACGCCCGAGGCGTCGGTGCCGGGGATGTCGCAGTGCAGCCAGCCCTGGGTGTGCGAGATCATCGACACCGAGTTGCCGGTGCCGCCGACCGGAAAGCCGTTTTCGTTCAGTGCCTTGATGAGCGCCGGGACCTTCTCGAACGACGACACCATGTATTCGATGTTCGAACGCGTGGTGAAGCGCACGTAGCCTTCGCCCTGCTTGTCGGCGATGTCGCACAGGAGACGGATCGTATAGACGTCCATCTGGCGCTGCGTGCCGGCGCGAACGGTCCACACTTCGTCGCCGCTCTTGGAGACATGGTGCAGGACACCGGGGCGCGGACGGTCATGCCAGGCCCAGTTGCCATAGTTGGCCTTCAGCACCGGATGCATGAACTGGAACGGATCCGGCACGCCATGCTCGTCGGGAAGGCGCGGCTTCTTGGCTTCCACCTGGGCTACATTCATCGGTCATCTCCTCCCTGGAGACAGGATTGCACGATCGGGACGCCCCATCGCCGACGCGGCGACCGGGCGGATGAAAGGAGCGGGCCGGCGGGAACATCCCGCCGGATCGCGGTTCGGATCACTCTGCCGCTTCGCGCGACGCCGCTTCCGCGGCCTTGCGCTCGAAGTACTTGTCGGCTTCCTCGGTGAAATCGTCGGTACGGACGTAGCACGAGGTACGCGGATGCTTGACCATGTTGGGATCGGGCTCGACGCCGATGGCGGCGAGGAAGGTCGGCATGCCGATGCGGTCGATGGTCTCGCCGACGCGCTCGTGCTCGAGCGCGTTCTCGGTGAAGAACTCCATCACGGTGCGGGCGAACTCGACCAGGTTGCGATAATCCTCGTCGGTCTGCAGCGGCATGAACGGCACGACGACCGTACCCATCAGATCGCCGATCTTCAGCGCGCGCTTGCCGCCGATGAGGATCGTCGCCCCGCGCTCGTCACCGGGCGCCAGCGCCTTGTTCATGACGTTGAGGCAGTGCATGCAGCGCACGCAGCTCTTGTTGTCGACATCGAGCGTGTCATCGTCGTTGAGCGACAGCGCGCGGGTCGGGCACATCGAGATGACCGAGTCGATCATGTACTTGCGGCCGACCTTGCCGATGTAGGCCTTCACCTCTTCCTGGTCGACCTTCATGTCGTCCTTCCAGGTGCCGATGACGGCGAAGTCGGCGCGATGGATCGCGTTGACGCAGTCGTTCGGGCAGCCGGAGAACTTGTACTTGAACTTGTAGGGGAAGGACGGCCGGTGCATCTCGTCGAGGAACTCGTTGATGACCGAACGGTGCGCCTTCACCTCGTCGTAGAGGCTCATCTCGCAACGCGCATGGCCGACGCAGCTCATCGAGGTGCGCAGCGCCGGGCCGGCGCCGCCGAGATCGAAGCCGATCTCGTTGAGCGCATCGAACGCCTTCTGGACGTTTTCCGTCTTGGCGCCCTGGAACATGATGTCGCCCGACTGCCCGTGGAAGGCGATCAGGCCCGAACCGTGCTCTTCCCAGATGTCGCACATCTGGCGCAGGAGATCGGTCGAATAATGGTAGCCCGCCGGCGGCTGGACGCGCAGCGTGTGGAATTCCTTCGATTCGGGGAATTTGTCGGCCACTTCGGAAAAGCGCGGGATGACGCCGCCGCCATAGCCGAAGACCGAAACGGTGCCGCCTTTCCAGTAGCCCAGGCGGTTGGTGTAGGAGTGCTCGAGCTGACCCAGAAGGTCATTCATCATCGCGGCGTACTGCTTGCCCTTGGAATCGCGCAGGCGCTTCAGGCCGGTGACGAAGCTCGGCCACGGTCCATCCTCGAGCTGATCGAGGTTCGGCGTGGCGTGAACGTTCTTCGTAGTATCAGAAGACATGTATTCCTCCTCGGATCTCCCTCGACGCCCTTTTCCCGGGCTGTGGCCCTTTGCCGGTCCCGACAAGTGGCCGCGGCGAAGGCATTTCCTCCATGCCTCACGCGGCCTCCCCTTGCAGGACTTGCAAACGCCACACATATCGATATTGGAATGTTTCGAGCATTTCAAGTCGGATTTCGCAAGCCCCGCCGATTATCTGTGGAGCGACCGCGAAACCGGCCAGGCCGGAGAGCCGGCTTGCGGGAAACCGCCCGCGGGAGGGGTGAGCATGCGACGGATCGGAACCGCAGGCGTCGGCACAGTGCCTCGCGCATGCTTTTACATTGAAATTCAAATGGTTACGGGTCGATGAGCAGCCTGCCCCCGTCCGGCGTTTCGGCGTATCTGGTCGACGTTCCGGCCGACAGCCCGTTCCGACTGGAGAATGAGCGCGCCTACCGAGCATGGCGCGACAGAAAGCTGCATGCGGCGGAATCGGCGCTGACGGAGCCTTTCATCGAAATCGCCGATCCCGAACGTCCATCGCCGGCTGAAATCGACTCCATCCGCGCCGCCTGCCGCGCCAACAACATGGCGCTCTACCGCATGCCGGCGCTGAAGGGCGACGAATCGCGCACGCGCCAGGCGATGCGAGCGCTCTCGGCGGCGCTCGGCCTCGGCCGGTTCGAGGACCACCGCTCGGCCGGGCCGGACGGAATCGTGCCGATCGAGGTCGCCGACACCGGGGGGCGCGCGGGCTTCATCCCGTTCTCGACCCGGGCGATCAACTGGCACACCGATGGCTACTATTCCTATCGCGGGCCGGACCGGCTGATCCGCGCAATGGTGCTCCACTGCGTCAGGGACGCGGCCGACGGCGGCGAAAACGGGCTTCTCGACCAGGATGTCGCCTATATCCGCCTGCGCGACGACAATCCGGCGCACATCGAGGCGCTGATGCATCCCGAGGCCATGACCATCCCGTCGTTCGACGACGCGGAGGGGCCGAGCCACGGCGCGGTCGCCGGGCCGGTGTTCGTGGTCAATGGCGATCACCTGACGATGCGCTACACCATCCGCAAGCGGAACATCGAATGGCGCGAAGACGCGGCGCTCGACCGGGCGCGCAACCTTCTGGCAGACGTGCTCGAAGCGGATCCGCTCATCCGGCGCGCCCGACTCAATCCGGACGACGGCGTGGCGTGCAACAATGTGCTGCACGACCGCCGCGCCTTCAACAATGCCGAGGACGGCAACAAGGGGCGCCTGTTGCTCCGGATCCGTTCCTATGACCGAATCGGCTGAACGCAGCAGAGGGACCCATGGCCAATTTGTCGGATCTCATCATCTCCCATCCCGAAGTGATGTCCTATGTCGATCTCGAGCATCTCGTGATCGAAGCGGCGCGCTCCGGCATGATCCTGCTCTACATGGATCTGAAACCGGACTATCCGGACACGCCGCGCGACTGGCAGCAGCGGCTGGAGCGGATCTTCTATGCCGCCGACGTGCCGAAGAGCCTGCGGAAATGACCGTCTCGGAGCGCAAGGACATCGCCGTGCTGGCCGCGCCCTACCGGCGGGAGGTGCGGCTTGAGGAAGTGACCTACGAGAGCGGCATGCTGATGTTCCGCGTCATCATCCGCGAGGGCCACCGGATCACCCAGATCGACCTGGACGGCGAAACCGCCGCGCGCTGGGCGTCGATCATGGGCGAATGGGCTGCCCGCCAGCCGGCCGCCCCGGCGGGAGAGGAGTGACGCATGCAGGCCCTTCCGGTGTTCATGAAGATCGCCGGCCGCAAGGTCGTGGTCATCGGCGGCGGCACGCCGGCGGCGCGCAAGAGCGAGATGGCGCTGCGCTGCGGCGCGCTGGTCTCGGTGTTCGCCGAGCATCTTGGCGAGGATTTCCGCGAGATCGAGGGCGAGGAGCGCCTGACGCATGTCGCCCGCGCGGTCACGGGGCCGGACATGGAC